>JAZORJ010000068.1:0-7064 GCA_045656525.1 Faecousia sp.
GCCTGCGCAGCTGCAAGTCTTGCGATGGGTACACGGAAGGGGGAGCAGGACACGTAGTCCAGACCGATCTGGTGGCAGAACTCCACGGATGTGGGGTCGCCGCCGTGCTCACCGCAGATACCGATGTGCAGATGATCGTTATTAGCGCGGCCCAGAGTGCAAGCCATATTCATCAGCTTGCCAACGCCGGTCTGATCCAGCTTTGCGAAGGGATCGTTCTCAAAGATCTTGGAATCATAGTAGGCGTTCAGGAACTTGCCGGCATCGTCACGGGAGAAGCCGTAAGTCATCTGAGTCAGGTCGTTGGTGCCGAAGCAGAAGAAGTCAGCATTCTGAGCGATCTCGTCGGCGGTCAGGCAAGCACGGGGAATCTCGATCATAGTACCGACCTCGTACTTCAAGGTAGCACCGGCAGCGGCGATCTCAGCCTCAGCAGTTTCGATAACCACGCTCTTGACGTACTTCAATTCCTTCACATCGCCAACCAGAGGAATCATGATCTCGGGCAGCACGTTCCAATCGGGGTGAGCCTTCTGAACATTGATGGCAGCGCGGATCACAGCGCTGGTCTGCATCTTGGCAATTTCGGGGTAGGTGACGGCCAGACGGCAGCCACGGTGACCCATCATGGGGTTGAACTCATGCAGGCTGGAAATGATAGCCTTGATCTGCTCAACGGTCTTGCCCTGAGTCTTAGCCAGCAGAGCGATGTCTTCCTCAGTGGTGGGAACGAACTCGTGGAGCGGGGGATCCAAGAAACGGATGCACACGGGCATGCCTTCCAGAGCCTCGTACAGCTTCTCAAAGTCGGACTGCTGATAGGGTAGGATCTTAGCCAGAGCGGCCTCGCGCTCCTCAGCGGTGTCGGAGCAGATCATCTCGCGGAATGCAGCGATACGGTCAGCCTCGAAGAACATATGCTCGGTACGGCACAGGCCGATGCCTTCTGCACCCAGCTCACGAGCCTTCTTGGCGTCGGTGGGGGTGTCGGCATTGGTACGAACCTTCAATGCGCGGAACTTGTCAGCCCAGCCCATGATGGTGCCGATGTTGCCGGAAATTTCAGCGTCAACGGTGGGGGTGATACCGTCGTAAATGTTACCGGTGGAGCCGTCGATGGAGATGCAGTCGCCCTCCACATAGGTCTTGCCGGCCAAAGTGAACTTCTTGTTCTCCTCGTCCATGTTGATTTCGCCGCAGCCGGAGACACAGCACTTACCCATACCACGGGCAACAACAGCTGCGTGGGAGGTCATACCGCCGCGGACAGTCAGGATACCCTGAGCGGCCTTCATACCGGTGATGTCCTCGGGAGAGGTTTCCAGACGAACCAGAATAACCTTCTTGCCGGCGTTCTTCCAAGTCTCAGCGTCCTCAGCGGAGAAGACCACCTGACCGCAGGCAGCTCCGGGAGAAGCGCCCAGACCACGGCCGATGGGAGTAGCGGCTTTCAGAGCCTTCACATCGAACTGGGGATGCAGCAGGGTGTCCAAGTTACGGGGGTCGATCATCAGAACGGCCTCAGCCTCGGTCTTGTGACCCTCGGCAACCAGATCCACAGCGATCTGCAAAGCGGCCTGAGCGGTACGCTTACCGTTACGGGTTTGCAGCATATACAGCTTGCCGTGCTCAACAGTGAACTCCATATCCTGCATATCGTGATAGTGGTTTTCCAGAATGTTGCAAACGTCCACGAACTGCTTGAAAGCTTCGGGGAACTTCTCAGCCATCTGTGCGATGGGCATGGGAGTCCGGACACCGGCAACCACGTCTTCGCCCTGAGCGTTGGTCAGGAACTCGCCCATCAGCTTCTTCTCACCGGTGGCGGGGTCACGGGTAAATGCAACGCCGGTACCGCAATCGTCGCCCATGTTACCAAAGGCCATGGACTGAACGTTAACGGCAGTACCCCAAGAGTAGGGGATATCGTTGTCACGACGGTAGACGTTTGCACGGGGGTTGTCCCAAGAACGGAAAACAGCCTTGATGGCGCCCATCAGCTGTTCCTTGGGGTCGGCGGGGAACTCTGCGCCGATCTTAGCCTTGTACTCGGCCTTGAACTGGGCAGCCAGCTCTTTCAGATCCTCGGCGGTCAGGTCCACGTCCTGCGTAACACCCTTGGCTTCCTTCATCTCGTCGATGAGGGCCTCAAAGTACTTCTTACCGACTTCCATAACGACATCGGAGTACATCTGGATGAAGCGGCGGTAGCAGTCCCATGCCCAACGGGCGTTGCCGGACTTGGCAGCCATAACTTCCACGACCTGCTCATTCAGACCCAGGTTCAGGATGGTGTCCATCATACCGGGCATGGATGCACGGGCGCCGGAACGGACGGAGACCAGCAGAGGATTCTCCAAATCACCGAACTTCTTGCCGGTGATGCCTTCCAACTTTTCGACGTACTCCATGATCTCGGCCTGAATATCGTCGTTGATACGGCGGCCGTCTTCATAGTACTTGGTGCAGGCTTCGGTAGAGATGGTGAAGCCCTGAGGAACGGGCAGACCGATGTTGGTCATTTCAGCAAGGTTTGCGCCTTTGCCGCCCAGCAGCTCCCGCATGGAGCCGTTACCTTCGGTAAACAGGTAAACATACTTGTGAGACATTGTAAAACTCCCTTCGTTTATTGACGGGCCGATGGCCCAAATTTAACGCTTTTATGCCAACTTGGGGACAATACCCCTAATTTAGCCGTACAAGTATATCACACAGAACGAAAAAAAGCAAATATTTTTGCACATTTTTCTTCTTTTTTTATATTTTTGTGGGAAAATCACCGCTGACGCCATGTGCGCCGGGAGAAAAGTGCCAGCAGAGGGAACAATTCCAGACGGCCGGCCATCATGTCGAAGCACAGCACCAATTTGGACAGGGGGCTGTATGCGCTGTAATTACAGGTGGGGCCTACCAGCTCGAAGCCCGGGCCCACATTGTTGAAGCAGGTGACCACAGCGGAGAAATTCGTCCCAAGGGAGAAGTTATCCAGAGAGATGATCATGAAGCTGGCCGCCAGCAAGATCATGTAGGCGGAAAGGTATGCGTTTGCGTTATCCAGCACCTGCTCGTCCACCACCCGGCCATTGATGCGGATGGCCTGCACCCGGTTGGGGTGGAGGAGCTTGCTGATATTCCGGCGCAGAACCTTGGTAATCAGCAGAAGACGGGAACATTTCAGTCCGCCGCCGGTGGAACCGGCACAGGCACCGATGAACATCAGAATCATCAGAATGCCTTTGGAAAAAGCCGGCCACAGGTCGTAGTCGAAGGAAGTATAACCGGTGGTGGTGATGATACTGGCTACTTGGAATGAGGCGTGGCGAACCGTTTCCTCCCATGTGCCGTAGTAGCTGCGCACATTCAGGCAGATCATGATAATGGCTGCGAAGATAATGCCCAGATATAAGCGCAGCTCTGCATCCTTGAAAACGCCCTTGATCTGGCGCAGAAGGAGCAGATAGTAACAGCTGAAATTGATGCCAAAGAGGATCATAAATACGGTTGTCACATTTTGCAGATAGGGGGAAAAGGGATCGAAAGAGTTGTTGCGGATGCCCAAGCCGCCGGTGCCGGCTGTGCCAAAAGCGGTGCAGGCGGCATCCAGAAGATTCATGCCGCCGGCCAGCAGGAACAAAATGTTGGCGATGGTCAGCACAATATAAAGGATGTAGAGGATCAGCGCGGTTTTGCGCATTTTCGGCACCAGCTTGCCCACATCCGGGCCGGGGCTTTCCGCCCGCAATAGATGCAGCGTAAAACCGGAGCCCTTGGAATCCCCGGGGGCAACGGCCAGCAAGAATACCAGCACGCCCATACCGCCAACCCAGTGGCTGAAACTGCGCCAATACAGCAGACCCTTGGGCAGGGCTTCCACATCGGACAAAATAGAAGCACCGGTGGTGGTGAAGCCGGAAACAATTTCAAAAAAAGCGTCGATAAAGCTGGGGATGGTGCGGGAGAACCAAAAAGGCAGGCAACCCACCAGACAGATCACCGTCCAGCTGATGGCCACGCACACAAGGCCTTCCTTGGCACCGAATACATTGGGCGCACCCCGGCAAATGCCGAACAGGAGCAAAATCAGTCCGCCGGCAATGGCGATGGTGGCCAGCAAGCTCCACATGGCCTGTGTTTCCCCGGAAAACAGGCTGATGAGCCATGCCGGGATCATCAAAAGCGCCACGGCAGTCAAGGTTTGGGCGATAAATCGCCCCATCATCTTGTAGTTCATAAAATGCCTTCCTTATGCGAAAATATCGCTAAGCTGATGGACAGTACCCCGGTCGGTGGTGACCACCACCACGGTATCGCCGGGGTGGAACATGGAATCACCGTTGGGAATTTCCGTTACAGAGCCATGGGAAATACCGGCAATCAGAACATTGGAACGGGGATTGAGATTTTTCAGGGCGATACCGCAGTTGGGGGAGGTTTCGTCCACCAAGAACTCCATGGCTTCAACCAGACCGTCGGCAATGGAGTGAATGGAAATAGCCGCACCGGCCTGATTCTGCATCGCCCGGACATAACGGACAATATTGGTACACACCAGATCCTTGGGACAAATGATACTGCCCAGTTTCAGCCGGTCCATGATTTGCCGGTTGCCGGCATGACTCACCTTGGTGATGACCTGAGGCAGATTCAGAGATGTAGCATAGGAAGAGATGATCATATTCAGCTCATCCAGTCCGGTCAACGCTACCAAAGCATCAAATTTGACAACATTCAGGCTTTCCAGAAATGCAAGATCGCTGGCATCCCCGTGGATGATATCGGCATTGGGAAGCATGGCGCTTAATTCCAGACACCGAGCTTTGTCCTTTTCCACGATCAGGACGGAAATGCCGCTCTTTTCCAAGGCGGCAGCCAAGTAATAGCTGACCCGTCCGCCGCCGCAGAGCATGACACGGCGCACCCGGCGGGTGATGATGTCCAGATTCTTCAAAAGCTCCGTCAGGTTTTTGGTGGGGGCGGTGACGAAGATCCGGTCCTCTTCAAGGAAACGGAAATCGCCGCTGTTGGGAACCAAGGCCTGACCGTTACGCAAAACAGCGCAGATCAGCACCCGGCATTTGATGATAGAATTCAGGTCCTGCAAACGGACATTGCACAGCTTGCTGCCTGCCTCAATACGCAATTCCACGATTTCGGTACGGCCCTTGGCGAATACATCCCGCCGGAGGAATCCGGGGTATTTCAGCAGCCGTTCAATTTCTACCGCGGCCTGCCGCTCCGGGTTGACAGCCATGGAAAGGGCGAACACATCCCGCATGGCATAGATCTGCTCGGTGTATTCCGGGTTGCGGATCCGGGCGATGGTGTGCAAGTTGGGGTTGATACCGTGGGCAGTGGTGCAGCAAAGCAGATTGATTTCGTCAGCGGAAGCGGCGGCGATCAGAAGATCCGCATCCTTTACGCCGGCGTTGAGAAGCACGGGCATGGAAGCACCGTTGCCGTGGACACCGATGACATCGAAACGGTCTAAGCTGGCATTGAGCACCTGCTGGTTGGAATCGATCAGGGTGATATCATGACCCTCGGCGGAGAGTTGTTGGGCAAGGGTAGAACCCACCTTGCCGTCGCCTGCAATGATAATATTCATAGAATCCTCCTCGACAATTTCTCAGAGTATATTTTTGTTATTATAACAGCTTCCGCAGATATTTGCAATATGCGCATAAAAATGGCGGCGGAAGCCCTTTGCGGATTGGCGAAAATGATATTTTTTCCCCGGAGTGAGAGAAAAATATTGAAAAATGTGGGGAGTTGGGGTATAACTGTACTGTAAAAAATCCTTTTGAGAAAAGAGGTTTCCTTATGGAAAGAAAAGTAGGAACAACATCCAGAGGCATTCGCGGTCCCATCATCCGTCAGGGTGATGATTTGGCCCAGATCGTGGTCACCAGCGTGCTGGAAGCGGCCGAGAGTGAGGGCTTTGCCCTGAATGACCGGGATGTGGTTGCGGTAACGGAATCCGTTGTGGCCCGGGCGCAGGGCAACTATGCCGGCGTGGATGCCGTTGCCAAGGATATCAAGAAAAAACTGGGCGGCGAGACTGTGGGCGTGATTTTCCCCATTTTATCCCGGAACCGCTTTGCTATCTGTCTGCGGGGCATCGCCCGTGGCTGTAAAAAGATCGTGCTGATGCTCAGCTACCCCTCTGACGAGGTGGGCAACGAGCTGGTTTCTTTGGATCGGCTGGATGAAGCCGGGGTCAATCCGTACAGCGATGTTTTGACGGAAGAAAAGTACCGGGAGCTGTTCGGTGAGAATTTGCACCCGTTCACCTTGGTGGATTATGTAAAATACTACGGCGACCTGATCCGGGAAGAGGGCTGTGAAGCCGAGATCATCTTTGCCAACAATCCTCGGGCAATTCTGAGCCACACCAAGAAGGTTTTGACCTGCGACATCCACAGCCGGGCTCGCACCAAGCGGATCTTGAAAGAGGCCGGTGCGGAGATTGTCTGCGGACTGGATGACATTTTGACAGAGCCTGTGGACGGCAGCGGATATAACGAAAAGTTCGGTCTGCTGGGTTCTAACAAGGCCACGGAAGAAACCATCAAGCTGTTTCCTGCCGAGTGCGGCGATTTGGTGCTGGATATCCAGAAGCGTCTGCTGGATGCCACCGGCAAGCACATGGAAGTTATGGTTTACGGTGACGGTGCATTCAAAGATCCTGTGGGTAAGATCTGGGAGCTGGCTGACCCCAGCGTATCCGTTGCCCACACGCCCGGCTTGGAGGGTACGCCCAACGAGCTGAAACTGAAATATCTGGCGGATAACGACTTTGCGGGACTGTCCGGTGCGGCACTGAAAGAGGCCATTGAGGCGCGGATTCGTGCCAAGGGCGATCTGGCCGGTTCTATGGCGTCTCAGGGTACTACACCCCGTCGGCTGACGGATCTGATTGGCTCCCTGTGCGATCTGACTTCCGGCTCCGGCGACAAGGGCACGCCCATCATTCTGGTTCAGGGTTATTTCGACAATTATACAATGTAAAAATTAAGGCCGGTGCATCGCACCGGCCTTGTTTTGTGTTGTAGGGGCGGCAATCT
>JAZORJ010000069.1:0-3577 GCA_045656525.1 Faecousia sp.
CAATCCGCAAGACCGTAGCGGGAGAGGTAGCCTTCCATCAGGAACATAGCAGGAATGGAAATTCCCACCGTGCAAGGTGCGCAGTAGTTGCACCGACGGCAGAAATGGGTGCCCAGATCCTTGCGGATGGCATCCATGGCCGCCAACTCATCCACAGTCAGGGGTGCATCGTTTTCCACAGCCGCAATATTCTGCTGGGCTTCCTTGATTTCCGCCATGCCGGGGATGACCACAGTCACATTTTCATTGGCGCAGAGGAAACGCAGGGCAAGTGTGGCATCTTCGATGGCACCGCCGGCCAGCGGCTTCATGTCAATAAAGCCGATGTTCTTCTCGGTGCATTTTGCGATCAGGTCTTCCCCTTGGGTCTCCACGATATTATAGGGGAACATGATGGTCTCCACCCAGTCCATCTCCAACGCTATTTTGAAGGTATCCAGAGAGTGGGCGGTGATGCCGATGTGGCCGATCTTGCCCGCCGCCTTGGCTTCCAGCAGTGCTTCCAGCGCACCGCCGGGAGCGATGACCTTCTCCACATCCGCCGGGGGCGCATTGTGGATCTGATACAGATCTATGTAATCGGTACGCAGGTTTTTCAGACTGGTCTCAATATCCGCCGCCATGGCTTCCTTTGTGCGAGCCATACTTTTGGTGGCGATGACAAATTTATCCCGGATGCCTTCCAGCGCATAGCCCAAAAACTCCTCGCTGACGGTATAACCCCGGGCGGTGTCGATGTAATTCACGCCACGATCCATGAGGTAGCGGATCACAGCTTTTGCCCCTTCGGCGTCGGTGCGCTGAATGGGGATGCCGCCAAAGCCCATCCGGGACACTTTCAAGCCGGTTTTTCCTAAAATACGGTATTCCATCTTTTTTCTCCTTTTCCTTACGTACCTGTCATTCCGAGGCCCATAGGGCCGTGGGAATCTCCCGGCACGATGTCTGTTACTGCGTGCATTTTCGGTGAACCCTACCAGGAGATTGCCACGTCGCCGCCTTTGGGGCGGCTCCTCGCAATGACATAATCGTGGGGTTTATAAAAAATGTTTGCATGATACGCTCTTTTATAGTATAATACCATACTAAGACAAAATTGTGCAAGAGAAATTTAAGTGAGGAAATACTATGTTTCAGGAACTTTTTAAGGAAATAAAAAATCACGACACGATCATCATCCACCGTCATCAAAAACCCGACGGTGACGCTTTGGGCAGTCAGCTGGGTCTGAAAGCGATTCTGCAAGAGAATTTCCCGGAAAAGACCGTCTATGTGGTGGGCGACGCACCGGGCCATTACGGCTTTATGGACGGTGCTGTCATGGATGAAATTGCCGATGATGTTTATGCCGACGCACTGGCTATCGTGCTGGACACCTCAGCCCGGCATCTGATCAGCGACGATCGCTACACCACCGCCAAGCGCACCGCCAGAATGGATCACCATATTTTCGTAGAAAAAATCTGTGACACCGAGGTTACCGATACTTCCTACGAAAGCTGCTGCGGCCTTGTGACGGCTTTTGCTTTGGCCTGCAATCTGAAATTGTCCCCGGTCAGCGCAAAGGCGCTGTACACCGGCATGATCACCGATTCCGGCCGCTTCCGCTATGACTCCACCAGCGCCCAGACCTTCCGTCTGGCCGCTTCCCTGATGGAGCAAAATTTCGACACCAACGACATCTACCGCAAGCTCTATGCCGATGATTTCGCCAAGATTCGCCTGAAAGCCCAGTTCGTGCTGAAAATCAAATTCACCGACTGCAATGTGGCCTATATCTACACCACTAAGGAAGAAATGGCGGAGCTGAATGTGGATACCTTCACCGTTTCCCGGGGTATGGTTGGCACCATGTCCGACATCCGGGGTGTGGACATTTGGGTGAACTTTACGGAAACCGAGCAGGGCGTGCTGTGCGAGCTGAGATCCAGCAAGTATAACATCAACCCCATCGCCGTCAAATATGGCGGCGGTGGCCACGCCAAGGCCAGCGGCGCAACCGTGGCCAGCAAAGAGATCGCCATGCAGATGCTCAGCGATCTGGACGCACTAACAAAATAATATGTCATTGCGAACCAGTCCGCAGACTGGTGTGGCAATCCCCCGGACTGTTCAGAAATCTATGGAGATTGCCACGTCGGGCATTCGCCCTCCTCGCAATGACAGGAATAAGGAGTAACCTATGAATACCGAAATCATGCAGAAAATTCTGCAAAAAATCAAAGACTATAACCGCATCATCATCACCCGGCACTTCCGCCCGGATGGGGATGCCGTAGGCTCCACCAAGGGCCTGTGGAAAATTTTGCAGCTCAGCTTTCCGGAAAAGGAAATCCTGCTGCTGAACGAGGACTATTCCGAGTATCTGCGCTTCCTTGGCGGCGAAAGCGACCCCATTGCCGAGGAAAAGTACGCCGATGCTTTGGGCATCATTCTGGACACCGGCACCATCGACCGGGTGTCCAATAAGAAAATCACCCTCTGCAAAGAGATCGTCAAGATCGACCACCACATCGACCACAACCCCTACGGCGACATCTCTTGGGTGGAAGATCACCGCAGCTCCGTCTGCGAAATGGTAGCCCGTTTCTACGAAGCCTTTGCCAGCGAGCTGAAAATCGACTCCGAAGCCGCCACCTATCTGTATGCCGGTATGGTCACCGACTCCGGCCGCTTCCGCTTCTCTTCCGTTTCCGGCGATACCATGCGTCTGGCCGGACTTCTGCTGGATCAGGGCATCAACACCGATGTGCTGTTCGCCAACCTCTATCTGGAAGAGTTCGACAAGCTGAAATTTGAGGCCTATGTCTACGACAAAATGTGCATCACCGAAAACGGCGTTGCCTACATCTATGTGGATAAGGCCATGCAGGAAAAGTTTGGTCTTTCCCAAGAAGACGCGTCCTCTGCCGTTGGCTATATGGACACCATCAAGGGTGCGCTGTGCTGGATTGCGTTTATCGATGCCCCCAGCGAGGAAACCGTGATCCGGGTGCGCCTGCGTTCCCGCTTTGTGACCATCAATACCATCGCAGAAAATCACCACGGCGGCGGCCACGCCTGTGCCAGCGGCGCAACGGTGTATTCCGAAGAAGAAATGCGCCAGCTGATTGCAGAAGCCGACGCAAGAGTAAAAGAATATAAAGAAACCCATGAGGGCTGGTTATGAGAATTTTAATTACAAACGATGACGGCATTTATGCCGAGGGCGTACTGCCTCTGGTGCAGTGGGCCAAGACCAAGGGCGAAGTGACTGTGGTCGCTCCCAAGGTGGAGCAGAGTGCAAAGAGCCACGGTATCGAAATCCACAAATCCTTTGAAGCCAAGCAGGTTGACCTGTGCGAGGGTGTCACCGCATGGGCGGTGGATTCCACCCCGGCGGACTGCGTGCGTCTGGCCGTTTTGGGTCTGCACATGGAATTTGACTTGGTGATCTCCGGCATCAACCGGGGTCTGAACATCGGCCGGGACATTATGTACTCCGGTACGGTTTCCGCTGTCTTTGAAGCCGGCAATCTGGATGTGAACGCCATGGCCGTTTCCACTTCTCCGGAGTTCTATAAGGATGCCGCCAAGG
>JAZORJ010000070.1:0-10468 GCA_045656525.1 Faecousia sp.
CATAAATGGGGGTGTGTCCGATGGCGAAGTCCACGCCCTTATGCATTTTCCATATCTTATCAACCGGATGCAACCGCATACCGAAGGTACTGGAAATCCGGTTATAATCACAGGGGGGGTACCATGTGATGCCGTCCACAGTATTGGCGGTCATGGCTGTACCTGTACGCCAAATGGTGGTACTGTAACCGCTGTCCTCATAATTGTTGGAGCCCGAAGATCCGGAAGAACCGCCCGAGGGCTTTTGGGTCGTAGGCGGAACAGAGGTCGCCAACCATTCTTCATACTTGACCCTGTCGTATTCCACTTCCATATCTGCCAGTTCGTCTTCCAGCTTGGAGAGCTTATCTTCCTGCTCTTCCATCCACTGCTGGTATTCCTCGCCCTTGGCGATCAAATCCGACAACAGTTTCTCGGATTCCTGTGCTTTTTTATCCAGCTCCACCTGCTTAGCAGCCATCTTATGCCGGCTGTCCTGTAAAGCGGCCTGTTCCGCTTGCAGGGAAAGACGGGTTTCTTCTACCAACTGTGCCGCTTCGCTCATTTCTTTCATGCGGTTTTGATCCGCCGCAGCAATCTCCTGAACCATATTGATCCGGTCCAGCAGGTCGGTAAAGCTATTGGCGTTAAACAGAACATACCAGTAAGACAGCTGGCCGTCCTCTTCGATGGCACGAAGCCGCTCCATGTGCTTTTCTTTCAGCTCTTGCAGCTCCTCGTTTGCCTTGTCCAGCTCCGCCTGCTTATCTGCGATCATTACCGCATAGGCCGCGATCTGGTCATTCATGTTATCAATCTGGTCATACAAGAGGGCAACCTGCTGGTCAACAATCTTCTTCTGGTCGATGATATCTTCCATCTTTTCCAGATTGTCCTTGCGCTTGGAATCCAGCGCGTCCAGCTCCTTTTGCAGCTCCTCCTGTTCCTTTTCCATTTCCTCGATCTGGTCTTTGATCTCACTGGAAGTGGCCGCCTGCGCGGGAGGAATCAGTTGTAACAGCAAGCTCAGTATCATAATGCCCGCCATAATGCCGGCCATCAATGATACCCAGAACTTTTTGTTTTTCATTCTATCGGTCTCCTTGCTCTTAAAAGGGTCTTATCAAACATCCATAAACTTCCGAATGGAAGTCCAGCTGCCAACGATGCCGACGAACAAGCCGGCTGCAAAGAAGGTGCAGATCATAGGCAGCAGCAGTTCCTGGAACGGAACGAAGTTCAGCATCTGTAAGGTGTCCACCACAGCCAGTCGGCCCAGCAGCGCATCGTACAGCAGCCACAGCAGGCCAAAGGCCAAGCCGGCACCGATCATGCCGAGGGTAAAGCCTTCCACAACATAAGGAAGCCGGATAAAGCCGTTGGTCGCACCCACCATTTTCATGATGGCGATCTCATCCCGGCGGTCATACATGGCAAGCTTGACGGTGTTGGAAATGATCAGCAAGCTGACCACCAGCAACACGCCGATTACCGCAACGGAAGCGATGCGCAGCACATTCTGCAAGGTCGTGAAGCCTTCTGCCAGCTCATAGGCAGCGCTGATCTTCACAACGCCTTCAATCTTTTCCAAGTCCGCCACAGTCTGCTTGATCAGGCTGTTATCTTCCAGTGTAACCACAAAGCGATGGCGCAGAGGATTGGCGTCCACGCCGGCAAGGGCGTTGTTTCCGCCGTAATCTTCCACAAAATCCTTCAATGCTTCTTCTCTGGACTTGAACTCTGCATTGTAAACATTGTTGACCTTGTTGATCAGCGTACCGACACTTCTCGCCTCGGAATCTGTGTAGTTTTCATCCACATAGACCATGACTTCGTTGGTCTTGTTCAGATCCTCCACCATGATGCTGAGATTGTATGTCAGGCAGGAGAAACCGCCCACAATGAGCAGGCAGGCCACCGTTACGCAGATGGCCGCAAAGGACATAAACCCGTGGAGAAAAATTCCCCGGATGCCCTCTTTTATCAGATAACCGAGATTATTGATCTTCATGTGCGTTATACCCACCCATTCTGTCGCTGATAATCAGGCCGTCGTCGATTGTAATAACACGTTTGTGGAAGTGTTCCACCAGATCCTTTGCGTGGGTAACCACCAGCATAGTGGTTCCCAAGTTATTGATCTCCATCAGCAGGCTCATGATCTCCAAAGAACGGGCCGGATCCAAGTTGCCGGTAGGCTCGTCCGCAATGATGGTAGAGGGGTTATTCACCAGTGCCCGGGCAATGGCCAAACGCTGCTGTTCACCGCCGGACAGCTCACCGGGATGCCGGCGGCTCTTGGTGTCCAGGCCGACCAGATTCAAAACGTAAGGCACCCGTTCCCGGATCTCCCTCTCCTTTGCGCCGATGGCCCGCATAACAAAGGCCACATTCTCATAAACGGTCTTGTTCTGGATCAAACGGAAATCTTGGAACACGATACCTACCGTACGGCGCAAATAGGGAATTTCACGCTTGCGGATTCGCTCCAAAGAGTAGCCGTTCACATGTACCGTACCGGAAGTGGGTTTCAGTTCTCCGGTGATCAATTTAATAATTGTGGACTTACCGGAACCGGAAGGGCCCACCAAAAAAGCGAATTCACCGTCCTCGATCTGCATGGATACGCCTTTCAGCGCCCGGTTGCCGACGGAGTAGGATTTCACCACATCTGTAAATTCAATCATAGCATTTCTTCCTTAGAAATAATGTAACCAAATTGTAACACATTGTAATGTGGAAGTCAATATCGCTGTGCTTTTTGACATTATTATCCAACGCAAAAAGCAGGCCTGCTGCAACGCAGCAGGCCTGTAAACAGCATCAATGCACTTCCCGGGAGGACAGGTATTTGCGTACCATCAGAGCCACCTTGAACACGATAGCGTGATCAAACTGGCGCAGATCCAGACCGGTGAGCTTTCTGATCTTCTCCAAGCGGTACACCAAGGTGTTCCGGTGGACGAACAGCTTCCGGGAGGTTTCCGAGACATTCAGATTGTTTTCAAAGAACTTATTGATCGTAAACAGGGTCTCCTGATCCAGAGAATCAATGGTGTTCTTCTTAAACACTTCGCTGAGGAAAATATCGCACAGCGTTGTGGGCAGCTGATAAATCAAACGGCCGATGCCCAGATTTTCATAGTTGATGATGGTCTTTTCCGTATCAAACACCTTGCCAACATCAATGGCAGTCTGAGCTTCTTTATAGGAATCCGCCAAAGAACGCAGGTGATCCGCAATGGTACCAAAACCGATCACACACTTGACACCCAATTCATTCTTCAACACCCGTTCCATATCCCGGGCCATTTTTTCCAACTGGCTGGCAGTTGTAGAAGAAGTGATCTGCTTGATCACCGCCACGTCGGTCTCGTTGACGCTCAGCACAAAGTCCTGATTCTTGTCCGGGAACAGATTGGACAGCACATCCACTGTTGCCACATCCGCATGGTTGGACTGGCGAACCAGATACACCACCCGGGGTGCATCCGTCACGAAATGCAGCTCCTTGGCACGAATGTAAATATCACCGGGCAGAATATTGTCCATGATGATATTCTTGACAAAGGTGCCCCGGTCATGCTTTTCCTCATAGAAATTCTTGGCATCGTTCAGCGCAATGTAGGCCATCAAACAGCTGCTGCGAGCTGCCTCATCCGTTCCGGTGCAGAAAACGGCATACTCCAAGGCACCCGTTGTACCAAAGATGGGCTTAAAGCATTTCTGGTTAAACGGAACAACAGGCTCTACGGCACCGGCAGCCATTACAGCTGCCTCCGGCCAGCGCTCACCCAGCAACGCGACATCCGTACAGGAAATGACACTGCCCTCACCGTCGATTACACCAAATACACGCTCAGATACATCTCTTAGCTGAACGATTACACTTTGAAACACATTGTTAGACATTTTCGGAACCTCCTCTGATATCTACGAAAGGATACACTTTCTACAAAATTGCATAATCATTATACAACCCTTTTGCACATTTTGCAAGTGCCTTTTGACATATTATTGCAAAAAGGGCATCCGTTTTTGGATGTATTGCTACATAAAAGGGTTATTTCCCTTCCAGCATCCGCACCTCATCTTCTGTCAGCACCCGGGTTTTTCCCCGGGGTAAATCTCCTAATTGGAGCGAGCCTTCCTCTTGCCGTTCCAGATAGGTGACCGGCATCGACCGGGATGCCATCATCCGCCGCACCTGATGGTATTTGCCCTCGCATACCGTAATCCGGCTTTCTCCCGGGCCCAAGGGTTCCAGCTTCGCACTGAGACAAACCGTCCCGTCGCCTAAGGTCAAGCCATCCGTAAATGCCTGTATGTCTTCTTCGGTGGCCGTGCCCTCATGGCGGGCATAGTAGACCTTAGGAACTTCCTTTTTGGGGGAGATCAACCGGTGGAGCAAGTCGCCATCGTTGGTAAAAAGCAGCAACCCTTCCGTGGCCTTATCCAGTCGCCCTATGGGCTTCAAATCCATATGGCGCAATTCCACAGGCAATAATTCCATCACCGTTTTATCCTGCTTGTCTTCCGTTGCGGTGATGTAACCTGCCGGTTTGTTCAGCATCACCACCAGCCGCTGCGCTCCGGTCATAGGCTCGCCGTCCAGACAGATGGTTTGCCGTTGGGGATCTACCTTTGCCCCTGCATCCTTTTCTGCTCGGCCATCCACGGTCACTCGGCCGGCTTTGATCATCATTTTCACTTGACTGCGTGTGCCTGCGCCGCTGTCGCACAGGAATTTGTCCAATCGTTCCATACATTCTCCGTTCTATCCTCGTCCAAGCCTGAATAGGCTATAATGCCAATTCAAATATGGAGGGATCTAATATGCTGGTAATGACCGCAAAGGTCAACAAGAAGAAAATCGCGATCATTGTAGCCGCTGTGGTGATCGTCGTAGCGGGACTGTTTCTGATTTTTGGCGGCAATGACTCCACCCCCACCGCTTCCACCGGGGTATCCAATAACGACGCACGGGTGGCGTTTCTGAAAAGCTTCGGCTGGGAGGTCACCACTTCTCCCGTGGAATCCGGGCAGGTGCGGATTCCGGAAACCGGCAACGAAGTATTTGACCGATACAATCAACTGCAAAAAAGCCAAGGCTACGACTTATCCGCCTATGCCGGCAAGACTGTCATGCGCTATGTGTATCAGATCAATAACTTCCCCGGTGCCACCGCGCCGGTATACGCCACGCTGCTGATCTACAAAAATCAGGTCATCGGCGGTGACGTTACCAATACTGCCGCAAACGGCACCATCCGGGGCTTTAAAATGCCTGCGGCCACTACGCCCCCGGCAACCTCTGCCCCTGCTGGCACGACACCAGCGGAATAACGCTTTGCTTCTTGCCTCTCCCTCTGGGAGAGGTGCCCAGTGCGCACACTGGGCGGAGAGGGCAAACAGGAAAATATTCTGTTATCGCCCTCTCAGTCACACCTTACGGCGTGCCAGCTCTCCCACAGGGAGAGCCAAGACACTCGCTACATCATCTTACCACATTCTTCTATTCTTGACAAGGCTCTGCATGTGTGATATGCTGTCATCAAGTTCATAGATCTTCAGGGCAGGGTGAAATTCCCGACCGGCGGTACAGTCCGCGAGCGCTATGGCGCTGAATCGGTGCGATTCCGATACCGACAGTATAGTCTGGATGGAAGAAGAATGATGTACATTTTACGCCCTGAGTGTTTGCTCAGGGCGTTTTTTGAGGTGGCAGTATGAAAAAAATAAATATAAAAACCTTGGTGCTTCTTGCCATGCTGGCGGCCGTTTCTTTTCTTTTGGTCGCTTCGGTCCGAATTCCCGTTGTGCTGTTTTTAAGCTACGAACCTAAGGATGTGGCCATCGCCATCGGCGGTTTCCTCCTCGGTCCTATGGCATCCTTTTTGATTTCTCTGATCGTATCCTTTGTGGAAATGATCACCATCAGTGCCACAGGACCCATTGGTGCAGTGATGAATTTGCTGTCCAGCTGCAGCTTCGCCTGCACCGCAGCAGCGATCTATAAGCGCAAGCGCACATTGGGCGGTGCGATTTTGGGTCTTGCTGTCGGCTCGGCAGCCATGATTGGTGTCATGCTGCTCTGGAATTACCTCATTACGCCCCTTTACATGACCGGCACTTCCCGCTCGGATGTAGCTGACATGCTGATCCCGGTATTTCTCCCCTTTAACGCCCTGAAAGCCGGTTTCAACGCCGCCTTGACGCTCCTTTGGTACAAGCCGTTGGTAGGTGCGCTGCGGAAGACCGGCCTGATCGAAATGCGGCAAAACAAGCCCGGCGCATCCAAAGCAGGCCTGTATCTGCTGGCGATTTTGCTTCTCGCCACCTGTATCCTGCTCCTGCTGGTATACCAAGGAAAGATATGATTTTTCACAGACACAGGATCATCTCCCCTGTTTCTTTGTTTTTCCGGGATTTATTCCCATCATACCATTGATTATTTGGAATTTTGTGCTATAATTATACTGAAATATTATGTGCATATGAAAAGGAGTACAACATGATCACAGTCAGCAATTTGGGAATGCAATTCGGCGGCCAATGGCTGTTCCAGCATGTGGATCTGCAATTTCTGCCCGGCAACTGCTATGGCATCATCGGTGCCAACGGTGCCGGCAAATCCACCTTCCTGCGAATCCTTACCGGCGAACTGGATTCTACCACCGGCTCTATCGTCATTGATCCCGACAAGCGTGTTTCTGTTTTGAAGCAGAACCAGAACGCATATGACCAATACACCATCCTCGACACCGTTATCATGGGCAACCAGCATCTTTACGATGTGATGAAGGAAAAGGATGCTATCTATGAGAAGCCTGATTTTTCCGATGAGGACGGCCTGCGTGCCGCAGATCTGGAAGCGGAATTCGCGGAAATCGGCGGTTGGGAAGCAGAGTCCGATGCCTCCCGTCTGTTGCAGGGTCTGGGCATCGGCACGGAGCTCCACTACGATCTGATGGAGACCACCGACCCCCGTCTGAAAGTGAAGGTTTTGCTCGCTCAGGCATTGTTCGGCAACCCCGATATCGTTATGCTGGACGAACCTACCAACAACTTGGACATTGAAGCCATCAACTGGCTGGAAGACTTCCTGCTGGACTTCCCCGGTATGGTCATCGCTGTGTCCCACGACCGCCACTTCCTGAACACCGTCTGCACCCACACCGTGGATATCGACTATGGCAAGATCAAGATGTATGTGGGTAACTACGACTTCTGGTACGAGTCCTCCCAGCTGGTGCAGGCAATGATCCGCAACAAGAACAAGCGCAATCAGGAAAAGATCGAAGAATTGCAGCTGTTTATTCAGCGTTTCTCCGCCAATAAGTCCAAGGCCAAGCAGGCTACCGCCCGTCGGAAGCTGCTGGACAAGCTGACTGTGGAAGAAATGCCCTGCTCCACCCGGCGTTATCCCTTCGTGGGCTTCCAGCCAGAGCGTGAACTGGGCAAGGACATTCTGACTGTCAACGATGTTTCCGTCACCGTGGATGGCGTGAAGCTGCTGGACAAGGTCTATTTCTCCGTTGGTAAGAACGACAAAATTGCATTCGTAGGTGAAAACGAACTGGCGCAAACCGCTCTGTTCCAGATTCTCATGGGCGAACTGGAACCGGACGAGGGTTCTATCAAGTGGGGCATCTCCACCATCCGCAGCTATCTGCCCAAGGACAACACCCCCTACTTTGAGGGCAACAGCGAAGAATTGGTGGACTGGCTGCGTCAGTACTCCGCGAAAAAGGACGATGTGTACCTGCGCGGTTTCCTTGGCCGTATGCTGTTCTCCAACGAGGATGTATTCAAGCCCGTTAATGTTTTGTCCGGTGGCGAAAAGGTACGCTGTATGCTCAGTAAAATGATGCTCAGCGGCGCAAATGTGGTGCTGCTGGACCAGCCCACCAACCACTTGGATATGGAATCCATTCAGGCTGTGAACAAGGGTCTGGAAGCCTTCCCCGGTGTAGTGCTGCTGGCCTCCCACGACCATGAAATGCTCACCTCTACCTGTAACCGTGTGATTGCCTTCCAACCCGATGGCACCATCGTAGACCGCTACGGCACCTACGATGACTATCTGGAATGGATGGCACAGAATAAGCAACAATAACCCACTTGTAGGGGCGTGCATTGCATGTCCGCGGACGACCAGTGGTCGCCCCTACATTGCATATCTAAGGAGAATAACATGAAAAAAATCTTAGACATCATCACCGCAAAAATGCAGGCCGCTTTTGAGGAAGCCGGCTATGATGCCTCTTTCGGCAGAGTCACCGTACCCAACCGACCCGACCTGTGCGAATACCAGTGCAACGGCGCATTGGCCGCTGCCAAGCAGTATAAATGCGCCCCCATTCAAATTGCCAACGCAGTTGTTGCCAAGCTGAACGCTGACGATTACAGCATGATTGAGGCAGTTATGCCCGGCTTTATCAATTTGAAGCTGTCCGGCCACTTCCTGCAAACCTATTTGGAAGAAATGCGCACCGCAGAAGATTTTGGTGTAGAAAAAATCGGTGCAGGAAAGACCATCGTGGTGGACTACGGCGGAGCGAATGTGGCAAAGCCCCTGCACATCGGCCACCTGCGTCCGGCCATCATTGGCGAAGCGCTGAAACGCCTGCACAAATTCATGGGCTACAATACCATCGGCGATGTCCATCTGGGTGACTGGGGTCTGCAAATGGGTCTGATCATCGCAGAAGTTCAGGAGCGTCAGCCGGAGCTCCCCTATTTCGACCCGGATTTCACCGGGGAATACCCCGAGGTCGCTCCCTTTACCGTGGACGAATTGGAAGAGATCTATCCCACCGCTTCCGGTAAGAAGAAAGACCCGGAATTCTCCCACAAGGCCCATCAGGCCACCTTTGAATTGCAGCAGGGCCGCCGGGGCTACCGGGCGCTGTGGCAGCACATTATGAAGGTGTCCGTCACCGACCTGAAAAAGAACTACGACAATCTGGATGTCCACTTTGAAAAGTGGCTGGGTGAAAGCGATGCTGACCCCCACATCCCCGATATGGTGGCCGACATGAAGGCCAAGGGCGTGGCTGTCCTGTCCGAGGGCGCATGGGTCATTCCCGTCACCGAGGAGGGCGACAAAAACGAGATCCCCCCCATGATCCTCATCAAGTCCGACGGCTCTGCCATTTATGCAACCACCGATTTGGCCACTATGGTGCAGCGTATGCAGGACTGGAATCCTGACAAGATGCTCTATGTCACCGACAAGCGGCAGAATCTCCACTTTGAGCAGGTGTTCCGCGCCGCAAGAAAGGGCGGCATCGTAAATGCCGATACCGAGTTGGAGCATGTGGGCCACGGCACTATGAACGGCGCCGACGGCAAGCCTTTCAAGACCCGTGACGGCGGTGTTCTCCGGTTGGAAGCCCTGATTTCCGACATGACGGACTTTGTCCGGGCCAAGGTTGTGGAGAACCGCATCGTGCCTGAGGAAGATGTGGAAGCCACCACGCAGAAGATCGCCATGGGCGCGCTGAAATATGGCGACCTAAGCAACCAGCCCACCAAGGACTACAACTTTGATATGGAGCGGTTTGCCGCTTTTGAGGGCAACACCGGCCCGTATATCCTGTACACCATCGTGCGGATCAAGTCCATTCTGGGCAAATACGGCGCTTGGGAGCAGCTGCCCATCGCCGAACCTGCCAACGAGTACGCCAAGGAGCTGATGTTGGCTATCACCAAATTCGCTCCCGCCTTGGAGAGTGCTGTGAAGGCCTCCGCCCCCAATCTGATCTGCGCCTACATTTACGAGCTGGCCGGTGCAGTCAATAAGTTCTACCACGAGACCCGGATTCTGGGCGAAGAAGACGAAAAACTAAAAGCAGGGTACATTTCTTTGATCGCATTGGCAAAGAACATTCTGGAAACCTCCATCGATCTGCTTGGCTTCTCCGCTCCCGAGAAAATGTAACAAAAACCCACCCTTTCGGGTGGGTTTTTCTTATTGTCCGATCATGCGGCCCTCGGCGGCATTTTGTGTTTTGTAAAGTTGGGAATAGATGCCGCCGGTGTGCAAAAGTTCCTCGTGGGTGCCACATTCGGTGATCACGCCGTCGGCAACGGAAACAATGCGATTTGCTGCCCGAATGGTGCTGAGTCGGTGGGCAATGATCAATGTGGTTCTGCCCTTTGCCAACGCATCAAAGGCGCGCTGAATCTTCGCTTCCGTCACGGAGTCCAAGGCAGAAGTGGCTTCGTCCAAAATCAGAATGGGCGGATTTTTCAGGAAAATCCGGGCAATGGCCACACGCTGTTTCTGACCTCCGGAAAGGAGCGTGCCACGCTCGCCCACATAGGTCTGGAAGCCCTCGGGCATAGCCATAATATCGTCGTAGATTTCTGCCTTTTTCGCCGCCTCCACCACTTCATCCATGGTAGCATCCGGCTTACCGTAGCGGATGTTTTCAAAAATCGTATCCGCAAACAGGAAAACATCCTGCTGCACGATGCCGAT
>JAZORJ010000071.1:0-5973 GCA_045656525.1 Faecousia sp.
GAATGAAAACCGTGACCTTATACACGGACGGCGCATGTTCCGGTAACCCCGGCCCCGGCGGCTGGGGAGCCATTCTGGAATATAACGGAACAGAAAAAGAGCTGTGCGGCGGCGAGGAGAATACCACCAATAACCGCATGGAGCTGACGGCCGTCATCCGGGGCTTGCAGGCGCTGAAAGAGCCTTGTATCGTGGAGCTTTACTCCGATTCCAAATATGTCATTGACGCTTTGGAAAAGGGCTGGGCTTGGGGCTGGAAGAAGAAAAATTGGATAAAATCCGATAAAAAACCGGCACTTAACCCGGATTTATGGGAGATTTTACTACAATTGACCATGAAACACGAATTGCGCTACCACTGGGTCAAGGGCCATGCGGAGAATCCGAAAAACAACCGCTGCGACGAACTGGCGGTTGCCCAGTGGAAGCAGATCAAGGGGGAAACCTGATGTACCTGAACATTGGCGGTGATATGGCGGTGCGTGACACGGCCATCATCGGTATTTTTGATTTGGATAATACCTCCATCTCCCCTAAAACCCGGGAATTTCTGGGCAATGCGGAAAAGGACGGTCAGGTTGTCCCTTGTGACGATCTTCCCAAATCCTTTGTCCTGACCGCAGAATACGGCATGAATCGCCTGTATCTGACCTCACTCAACACCGCAACCCTGGAAAAGAGAATGAAATAAAATAAGACTTCCCCTGGGGGAAGGTGTCGCCGCCGTCAGGCGGCGACGGATGAGGGTAAAACCCGCACATAGTGCGGCAAAAAATGATTTTAGGAACGACCCTCATCCGAACTCACTTCGTTCGGCCACCTTCCCCCAGGGGAAGGCTAGAAAAAAGCACGCCATACGGCGTGCTTTTTCTATGTAATCTTACTTATCCTTCAGCAGGTCGCGGATCTCGGTGAGCAGAACTTCTTCTGCGCTGGGAGCGGGAGGTGCGGGAGGTGCTGCGGGAGCTTCCTCTTCCTTCTTCTTGCCCAGCTCGGACAGAGCGTTAACGCCCTTGACGATGAAGAAGACGACCAGAGCCAGAATAAAGAAGTTGATCACGGCAGAGAGGAAATTGCCGTAGGTCAGATAGTTTTGTACTACCTGTGTGACCTCTTCGCCGGCTTCATTGACGACGATCTCGTAAGTGGGCTCAACCCAAGGCATACGGGGCAGGGCGATCTTTGCTTCGCTGAAATCAGCACCGCCAAGGAAGATGTTGACCACGGGCATGATCAGATCGTCTGTCAGGCTCTTGGTGATGGTGCTGAATGCAGCGCCGATAATAGTACCAACAGCCAGTGCCATTGCGTTGCCCTTAATGGCAAATTCTGTAAATTCTTTCCACAGGGATTTTCCGTTTTTCTTGCTCATTTTTTCTCTTTCCTTTCATGTTTGTTGTTTTGATTTGGAAATGTAGGGGCGGCAATCTGCCGCCCGCGGGCGACTGATAGTCGCCCCTACATGATCTTATTTCTTCTCGATGACTTCCAAGCCGCCCAGATACTTACGCAGAACCTCGGGCACCACGATAGAGCCGTCAGCACGCTGATTCTGCTCCACGATTGCGGGGAAAATACGGGAAGTTGCCAGACCGGAGCCGTTCAGGGTGTGGACGAAGTCAATCTTGCCATCTGCACGACGGTAACGAATGTTGCCGCGACGAGCCTGATAATCCCGGGCGTTGGAGACGGAGGAAACTTCCTTGTAGCCGTTCATGGAGGGGATCAGAATTTCAATGTCGTAGGTGCGAGCCATGGATGCGGAGCAGTCGCCTGCTGCCAGCTTCACGGTACGGAAATGCAGACCCAGACCGGCAACCAGATTTTCTGCCTTGGTTACCAATTCCTCAAAGGCCTCATCAGAGCCCTCGGGGGTGGTGAACTGGAACATTTCCACCTTGTTAAACTGGTGGCCACGAACCATGCCACGCTCGTCAGCACGGTGAGAACCGGCTTCCCGACGGAAACAGGGAGTGTAGGCGAAATACTTCTTGGGCAGGTCCGCCTCGGTGAGGATCTCGTCACGGTAAACAGATGCCAAAGCGGCCTCTGCGGTGGGAAGCATATAGAAAACGCCGCCCTCGGTGGGGTGATTGGAAATCTTGAACACTTCGTCGGCAAACTTGGGGAACTGACCGGCGGTCAGACCGCACTGGTACTCCAACATGTGAGGGGGCAGAATGAAATCGTAGCCGTCAGCGGTGTGGGTGTCGATGAAATAGTTCAGCAGAGCCCATTCCAGACGGGCGCCCATGCCGGTGTACATCCAGTTGCCGGCGCCGGCCAGCTTTACGCCCCGCTCGTAGTCAATCAGACCCAGATCGGTGCAAAGATCCACATGGTGCTTGGGTTCGAAATCAAAGGCGTGCTTTTCGCCGATGTAGCGCAGGGGCTCGTTGTTTTCCTTGCCACCGGGGAGCAGGTCTGCATCCGGCAGGTTGGGCAGGCTGAGCATGGCGTTGTAGAGCTCCTCGTCCAGTACTTTCAGCTTGGCCTTGTCGTCGGCGATGGCTGCGTCGATAGCCACGGATGCGGCCATGTTGGCGTTGATCTGAGCTTCAATGGCGGAAACATCCTCGCCCTTCTTCTCTGCGCCCTTCTTCTGGCCGAACAGCTTGCCGTTTTCCTTGGCCAGCTTGTTCTTTTCAGCGGTTTTGGTCTCGGTGGAGGTCTTCAAACCACGCACCTGCACATCCAGCTCCAAAATTTTGTCCACGACGGCGTCGCAGTCCACTTCCTTGGCTCTCAGGCCTGCCTTGACGGCATCGGGATTTTCTTTGATTTTTTTAATGTCTAACATAGTAATTCTCCTTATTTGGACGATTAGTCTTCTTCAATGTAACCCGGTTCGTCGGGCATGACAATGGCGCAAACAATGTAAGCCAAAATGCCGCTGCCACCCAAGGCACAGAACAGCACCAGTGCCAGACGGACGAGGGTGGGGTCAAGGTTAAAATACTTGGCAATGCCGGAGCAAACGCCGCAGAGTTTTTTATCGGTATGATCTTTATACAGACGTTTTTTCATCATCATAACCTCATTTCTTTAATTTTAACAGGGCATCCAACAAAATTTGCAGGTCTTCCTGACCGTAAAATTCCAGCTCAAACCGGCCTTTGCGCTTGCCGTTGACGATCTTTACGCCCCGGCCCAAGTGTTTACTAAGCTGCTTTTCGCATTCCGCAACATAGTCCACCGCCAAACTCACCGGCTTTTCCGGAGCAGGCTCCCGGGACAGATTTTTGCACAGCAGCTCCGCCTGACGGACGGACAGACCCAGTGCAATAATTTTTTGCATAAGTTCCAGCTGCTTTTTCTCGGATTTTACGCTGAGCAATGCCCGAGCATGGCCTGCACTGAGACTGCCACTGCGCACTTTTTCCAAGATGGCGTCGGACAAATTCAGTAATCGCAGGGCGTTTGCCACTGCCGGCCGGGATTTTCCTACCCGCTGGGCGGCGTCCTCCTGAGTCAGACCGAAATCTTCCATCAGCGCACGGTAACCCAGAGCTTCTTCCACGGGATTCAGGTCCTGCCGCTGCAAATTTTCGATCAGGGCCAATTCCATGACTTTTTGCTCGTCAGCCTCGATTACCACCACGGGAACCTCGGTCAAGCCGGCAATCCGTGCGGCACGCCACCGACGCTCACCGGCGATGATTTGATAATATCCGGAATCCAGCTCCCGTACAGTCAGCGGCTGGATGATGCCGTGCTCCGCCAAAGATTCGGCCAGAGCCGCTAATTCTTCCTCGTCAAAATCCTGACGGGGCTGATTTCGGTTGGGTTCTACTTTTTGAATGGGCAGGAGCTTATATGGGGTTTTCTCCCGGGATTCTTCCTCAAAATCCCCTAACAGAGCGCCTAAACCCCGTCCAAGGCCTTTGTTTGCTGCCATTTCATCACCTCGTTGCTATGTACTTAAAGTTTCTTCTTCAATTCTTCTGCCACGGCCCGGTACGCAACTGCGCCACGGCTGTTTTTGTCGTATGCCGCTACGGGAATGCCGTGACTGGGGGCTTCCGCCAGACGGACATTCCGGGGAATGACGGTTGCACACACCTTGCCGGGGAAATGCCGACGGACTTCCTGTGCCACCTGTGTGGAGAAATTGGTGCGGCCGTCGAACATGGTCAAAATCACGCTGAAAATCTCCAAATTGGGATTGATCCGCTTTTTCACCATCCGCATGGTGGTCATCAGATCGGACAGACCTTCCAGCGCAAAATACTCGCATTGCACTGGAATCAAAATGCCATCCGCTGCCGCCAATGCGTTCAGCGTCAGCATTTCCAAGGACGGCGGACAGTCAATCAAAATCAGATCATATTGTGATTTCACCTGAGAAAGGGCCTCTTTCAAGCAAAAACTGGGGTTGGGCATGCTCAAAAGCTCCACACCTGCACCCGCCAGATCCGCTGAGGCCGGGAGTACATCGCCGAATTTTGTGGCGACGATGGCATCCTTGGTGGGAGTCTCATTTATGATCACGTCGTAGACGGAATGTTTCAGTTTGCGTTTTTCCAGACCCAAGCCGGATGTAGCGTTGGCTTGGGGATCAAAATCGCACAGCAGGACTTTCAGCCCCAGATCATGGAGACCGGCGGTCAGGTTCACCGCTGTGGTGGTTTTTCCAACGCCGCCCTTTTGGTTGACGACGGCAATGACTTTGCCCATGGGGCACCTCCTTATTGTTTCACGTGAAACAATTGATTTTTGGGAAACCGGAATGTTTCACGTGAAACATTCCGAAGGGTTATCAGAAGAACGGGAGCCAATCCAGCGAGCCCTGCCAATGGAGAAGCAGGAAAATGACCGCTACAGCAATCAAAAAACCAAGAATTGCCACAATCAGCGCAAAGGTGAGCCAGCGAACCTTGGAGCGCAGCGGCGCAATTTCATCCTCGATATTCCACCAATACCGGCGCTTTACCACTTTCTTTTTCGTGACAGGCGCGGGGGCGCGATTGGGGAGATTGATCACCGTGCCGGGCTTTACGGGATTTTGCTTCATTTTTTCGACACATTCATCACAAAAAACATGGGACGAACCTAAATTTTTGCCGCATTTTAAGCAATTCATTTGTCCGCCCCCTTTTTGAGAAGATATTTTGTTTATTATACACCAAAAATTCCGAACAGTAAAGAGAAAAAATAAAAATCCCCCAGTTACCTGGGGGATTTGCAGGTTGCTTAGATCCGTGCAACACCGGAAGCCCGGGCGGCCTCGGCAACAGCCTTGGCAACTGCGGGGCCCACACGCTCGTCGAATGCGGCGGGGATGATGTAGTCGGCGTTCAGCTCCTCGTCGGAAATCAGGTTGGCGATTGCCAGAGCGGCAGCCATCTTCATCTCTTCGTTGATATCGGAAGCGCGAACATCGAAAGTACCACGGAAGATGCCGGGGAAGGCCAGAACGTTGTTGACCTGGTTGGGATAGTCGGAACGGCCGGTGGAAATAACGGCTGCGCCGCCTGCCTTGGCATCATCGGGGAAGATCTCGGGAGTGGGGTTAGCGCAGGCAAAGACGATGGCGTCCTTGTTCATGGTCTTGACCATCTCGGTGGTCAGAGTGCCGGGAGCGGAAACACCGATGAACACGTCAGCGCCCACGATGACGTCGGCCAGCTTGCCGGCCTTCTTCTCCAAGTTGGTGACCTGAGCCATTTCTTCTTTGATCCAGTTCAGACCATCACGGCCGGCGTAGATTGCACCGGAGCGGTCGGTCATGATCACATTGGTGAAGCCGTAGCTCAGCAGCAGCTTAACGATGGAAATCGCAGCAGCGCCGGCACCGGAGGTGACGATCTTCACATCTTCCTTCTTCTTGCCAACGACTTTCAGAGCGTTGATCAGGCCGGCCAGCGTAACGATTGCAGTACCGTGCTGGTCGTCGTGGAAGATGGGAATGTCGCACTTTTCTTTCAGCTTGCGCTCGATCTCGAAGCAGCGGGGAGCGGAGATGTCCTCCAA
>JAZORJ010000072.1:0-8610 GCA_045656525.1 Faecousia sp.
TATTATCCGTCGGATGACCGCTGTGGAAACCTTGGGCTGCACCCAGATTATCTGTTCCGATAAAACCGGCACACTGACGCAGAATGTGATGACCGTGGTGGATCATTACGCTCCCGACGAAATGAAGCTGGCCACCGCCATGGCCCTATGTACCAATGCAGAAGTGGACGAAGACGGCAAAAGTACCGGTGAACCGGACGAGGTGGCACTCATCAACTACGCCGCCTCTCTGGGACTTGCCAAGTCAGATCTCACCGCTGCCAATCCTCGGGTGGGCGAAGTCCCCTTTGATTCCGGTCGAAAGATGATGTCCACCGTGCATGAGGTAAACGGCAAATTCATTCAGTACACCAAGGGCGCACCGGACGAGATCCTGAAAAAATGCACCCATGCATGGGTGGATGGCAAGGTCGTTCCCATGACCGAGGAGCTTCTGGACAAAGCCGCCGCAGAAAACACCTGTATGGGCAACAAAGCGCTCCGGGTTTTTGCCGTTGCCTACAAACAGTACGATGCCGCACCTGCGGTTTACGAATCCGAGGTTTTAGAGAACAACATGATCTTCATCGGTCTGACCGGCATGATTGACCCGGTTCGTCCCGAAGTCAAGGACGCCATCGTCCAGTGCCGTAATGCCGGCATCAAGCCCATCATGATCACCGGCGACCACATCAACACCGCCAAGGCCATCGCCCGGGAGCTGGGCATTCTCAACGACGATTCACAGGCCATGATGGGCAGTGACATTGATAAATATACGGACGAAGAATTTGCCGCCATTGTGGAAAACATCTCTGTCTACGCCCGGGTTCAGCCAGAGCATAAGACGAGAATCGTCAACTGCTGGCGTGAAAAGGGCTATGTCACTGCCATGACCGGTGACGGTGTCAACGATGCGCCGTCCATCAAGTCCGCCGACATTGGTGTGGGCATGGGCATCACCGGCACGGATGTCACCAAGAATGTGGCCGACATGGTGCTGGCAGACGACAACTTCGCCACCATTGTTTCCGCTGTGGGCGAAGGCCGTCGGATCTACGACAACATTCGCAAGGCCATCCAGTTCCTGCTGGGCTCCAACCTCTCTGAGGTGCTGTCCATTTTCTACGCAACCATTATGGGCTTCACCATTCTGGAAGCCCCTCACCTGCTGTTCATCAATTTGGTAACGGACTCCATTCCTGCTTTGGCGCTAGGTCTGGAAAAGCCGGAACCCGATATTATGAACCGCAAGCCCCGTGGCAAGAACGACGGCATTTTTGCCGGCGGTCTGGGAGTGGATGTGGCATATCAAGGTGCGCTGGTGGCCGTACTGACCGTCATTGCATACTATATCGGCGAGCATATCCACGCCGGTGACGGCATGACCTCTGCGTTCTTTACCATGGCAATGTGCGAAGTATTCCACTCTTTCAATATGCGCTCTCAGCGGCAAAGTGCAGTGGGTATGGCCTTCAAAAAGCATCACAACTGGGCGCTGTACGGTGCGATGCTGGGCTCCTTCCTGCTGACCACCGCCGTTGTGGAAATCGACTTTCTGTCCGATCTGTTTGGCTTCACCCACTTGGGTGCACAACAGTACCTGATTTCCTTGGGCTTGGCATTTTCCATCATTCCTCTGGTGGAAATCATCAAGTTCTTCCAAAGAAAATTTGGAAACAAACGCAATTGATATACAAAAAGCATCGCCATCCGGCGAGGCTTTTCTTTTATTTCAATTCCCACTGTTTGATCTGGCTGGACTTTTCGTAAAGTCGCAGGTAGCTATCGTAGCGGGTGGGTTCGATCTCCCCTGCCGCCAGCGCAGCCGTCACAGCGCAGCCCGGTTCTTTCCGGTGGGTGCAATCATGGAACTGACACTTGCCGATATAGGGTTCAAAATCCCCAAAGGCATATTGGAGATTCTCTTTCAGAATAATCTCCATCATGTCCGTATCGAAAGAGGAAAAGCCGGGGGTATCCGCCACATAGGTATCCTCTCCCAGATCATACAGCTCCACATGCCGGGTGGTGTGGCGTCCGCGGCCCAATTTCTCGGACACCTCTCCGGTGGCCAAAGCCAACTGTGGACACAGACGATTGAGAATGCTGCTCTTGCCCACACCGGAATTTCCGGTAAAGGCCGTGAGCTTCCCTTGGATCAGCTGCCACAGCTGCTCCACGCCCTCACCCGTTTCTGCACTGGTGCAGATCACGGTAAATCCGGCATTGCGGTAAATGCGTTCCAAATCGATAGCCGGATCCAAATCGCACTTATTGATGCAAAGGTACACCGGCACTTCCTGATCGCCGGCAATGGCGGCAACCCGGTCGATTAAAAAAGGCTCTGTTACAGGGTTGACATTGGCGGCAAACACCACCAGCGCATCCACATTGGCCACCGCAGGGCGGACAAAGCAGTTTTGCCGGGGCAGAATTTTCTCCACCATGCCTTTTCCGTTTTCCACGGATATCTCCACAATATCCCCGGTCAGAGGACTATTCCCCTCTTTGCGCAGAATTCCGCGGGCGCGGCAGGTGATAAGTTCATCCCCTGCACGCACATCGTAAAATCCGCTGATAGACCGAACAATTCGGCCTGTTTTCTTTTCATTCATTCCCAATTACAGCCCCAAATCATCATCGGTGAAGTCCACTTTGAATGTCCATGTCATGGACATTTCGCCTTCCAGCTTGGCAGTAAAGGTTTCCACGCCTTCACCGTAGAGCTTGACTTCCACGGACACCGTTCCGGCAAACACTTCCTGCTCTACCACCAATTCAGAGCCCTTCCAAATGGTCAGCTTACAATTGGTTTCCGGTATCTGCTCGAAAATCACCGGGATCACCATTGCCACAGAATTATCCGGATCGGGCTTGGCCGGTATATCGTCACCAATGGGCATTCCCTTGGATACTTTCAGGATAATAGTATTGCTAATACTAATTTCACTGTGCGGCTCAAAATTCTGACTTACAATTATTCCTATAGTTTCTTCACTCTCAACCTCTTCAAACACTAGGTTAAAGAAGCCTGACCCATTCATAGTAACCTCTGCCATCTCTTTGCTGTATCCAACAACGGGTGGCACTTTGGCAGTTTTTGTTGACGGGCCCGCACTCACAATAAGTTGAACCTCTGTTCCGTTACTTAGCACTTCTCCTTCAATTGGATACGTGCGAATCACACAGTCTTTTACTACATCATCACTATATTCCCTTTTTACTTCCTTGATGATCAAATCAACACCCATGCCCTTCAAGAAAGCAATTGCATTCTGTTCTGGCATATTGCGCAGATTTTCCATCACCTTTTCCTCAGGCTGGGGGCCCAAGCTGACAACCACACGAATGGTATCGCCCTTGGCCATTTGCTTGTTGGCCACAGGGGTCTGCTCTATGATCTCGCCTTTGGCGTATCTGTCGCTATACTGCTTGTTGCTGATTTCTACCAGAACATCGCCGTAGTCCTTATTCTCATCGTAAAGCTGTCCAACCAGATTGGGGGCGTTGATCAGCTCATCGGAAGAACCGCCGCCAAAAAGGACGATGCAAAGCAAAACGATTGCAATCAATGCCACTGCGCCGCAGGCGATGATGGCAACGGTTGCCACCTTGCTCCGTTCTTCCTTCTCCTCCACGATCACTTCCTTCTGCCGGGCAGGTCTTCTTGCCGGAGCGGCAGCGGTGTTTGAGGAAGCCGGCCGCTGTCTGGGCGGTGCTGTTCTTGCAGCGGTACGCTCAGCGGTGGTCTTGGGCAAGGGCATTGTCTCATCCAAATCCCGTTTCGGCGGTTGCAGGCGGGTTGCCGCATCCATGTCCGTATTGGGATTGTTGTAATCAAACAGAATCGTGGGATTCTTGCGGAATTCGTCCAAATCCGTCAGCAGCGCACCGGCAGAGGGGTAACGCCTTGCCGGATTCCGCTCCATAGAGCGGACGATGATCTGTTCCAGTCCGCCGGGAATATTGGGATTGAGCATGGACGGCAGCGTTGCCTTGCCGTTGATATGCTGAATCGCAACCGCCACAGGCGTTTCTCCGTCATAAGGCGGCCGGCCGGCAGTCATCTCATACATCACAACGCCCAGAGAATACAGGTCGGACCGATTGTCCACCTGTCCGCCCTTGGCCTGCTCCGGAGAAATGTAATGCACAGAGCCCAAGGCTTCCTTGGTCAGGGTGTTACTCTCGGACATCACCCGGGCGATGCCGAAATCCGTCACCTTTACAGAGCCGTTTTTCAGCACCATCACATTGTGGGGCTTGATGTCCCGGTGAATGATGCCACGGCTGTGAGCGTGATCCAGAGCTTTGGCGATTTGGATCGCAAAGTGCAGGGTTTCTTTCCAGTTAAGCGTACCCTTTTTCTCCATATACTGCTTCAAGGTGATGCCGTCGATCAGCTCCATGACAATGTAGTCCGCATCGTCAGTGGTGGAAACGTCATAAACCGACACAATATTCGGATGGCTGAGCATAGCAACAGCCTGACTCTCCGCATGGAAGCGGCGGCGGAATTCCTCGTCCTTTGTATACTCCGCCCGCAAGATCTTAATGGCCACCAATCGGTTCAGCCGATGGCAGCGAGCCTTATAAACCACTGCCATACCACCGGTACCGATCACTTCCAGTATCTCATATCGGTTATCCAATAACCGGCCGATATATTTATCCATATCCATGTAAGTATCTCCTCTCTATACCGGCTCAGATCTGAACCAGCACACAGGTCACATTGTCCGGTGCGCCCCGGTTTTTGGCGATGTCCAGCAATTGCTGACAGCATTTTTCCTTTTCGTCCCCATGGACCACCTCAAACAGGATCTCTTGTTCGTCTACGCTATTAGACAAACCGTCGGAACACAGCAGCAGGAAATCTCCCTGCTGCAAGTCCAGATGGAACAGATCCGAATCTGCAATCGTCTCCGTACCAACGGCACGGGTGATGAAGTTTTTACCGGGATAATTTCTGGCCTCTTCCCGGGTCAATTCTCCCCGCTGAACCATCATTTCAACCACAGAATGATCCACAGTGATTCTGGAAATACCACCTTCATTGATACGGTATGCGCGGCTGTCGCCCACATTCACCACGGTCGTTTCCCGTTCTGTGACCAGCATGGCAACCAAGGTTGTACCCATACCGGAAAATTCCTCAAATTGCCGTCCTTGGTCAAAGACGGTGAAGTTCGCCAGTTTAACTGCGGCTTGAAGCATCTGGTCGATCTGCGCCTGCTCCATATTTTCCTTCCAGGTTCTGCGGATCTCATCCACAAAAACCTCCGCCGCCAGTGCGCTGGCAACATTACCGGCCTTTGCACCGCCCATACCATCGCAAACCAAGCACAGGAGGGTGTTTTTATCCAGCTTTTCAATTTGATAGGTGTCTTGGTTTTGTTCACGGACACAACCGGCATCCGTAATTGCCCAATACTGCATATTGCTTCACTCCTTTCGGGTGATAGAAGCCTTATTCCGGCTTCCTTTGCTCTTTTGTATATTTTCTTCTCAGTTGACCGCAGGAAGCATCGATATCACCGCCCAAGGTCCTGCGGACCGTTGCGGTAATGCCGGCATCTTCCAATGTTTTCTGGAATTTCGCTACTGCATTGCGGGAACTGGGTTTTAACGGACTTTCCTCCACATGATTCAGCGGAATCAGGTTAAAATGCGCCGGCAGACCTTTGAGCCTGCGAATCAGCTCTTTTGCGTGTTCCACAGAATCGTTCACGCCGTCAATCATGGCGTATTCAAAGGAAATGCGCCGGGAGGTTTCCCGGTAATATCGCCGACAGGCCGCCAGCAGTTCTTCTGTGGGATAGGCTTTGTTTACCGGCATAATGGTATCGCGCACACCGTCGTTGGGGGCGTGCAAAGAGATCGACAAGGTCAGCTGTAATTTCCGTTTTGCCAATTCGTCGATCTTCGGCACAAGGCCGCAGGTACTCAGACTAATATGGCGCATGGAAATGTTCATGCCATCCGGACTGTTCACCAGTTCCAGAAAGCGCATGACATTGTCAAAATTGTCAAGGGGTTCTCCAATGCCCATCAGCACAATGTGAGAAATGGGCAAGCCGGAATCCAGTTGGGTAAACAGCACCTGATCCAGCATTTCATAGGGCTCCAGCTTTCTCACCAGACCACCCAGCGTAGACGCGCAGAAGGCACAGCCCATCCGGCAGCCCACTTCCGAAGAAATGCAGACCGTGTTGCCGTAATGATAGCGCATCAGCACCGTTTCCACGCAGTTGCCATCCGACAGCTGCCACAAATATTTGATGGTGCCGTCTTTTTGTGATTCCTGCTTACGCACCACTTCCGGGGCGCAGATGGGATATTGCTCCGCCAGAGCTGCCCGCAGATTTTGGGGCAGATTGGACATTTCGTCGTAGCTTTTGACGCCCTTGTGGAGCCATGTAAAGACCTGTTTTGCCCGAAATGCCGGCTGTCCCAATTCTTTCAGGACTGCTCCGATTTCCGGCATGGTCATGGATTTCAAATTTGCGTTCATGCCTTCCTCCGCAGCTTTGCAATGAAGAAGCCATCTGTATCATATTCACCGGGAACCAGTGTCAGCATACCGGTGGTATTCTTGGGGAATACAGCGGGCAATTCCAGCGCTTCCAGCTCAAAATCATTGCGGTGCGCCAAGAACGCTTCCACCACCGCTTCATTCTCCCGTCGCACCAATGTACAGGTGGAATACATCAGAACGCCGCCCTTTTTCACATATTCCGCCTGCTTATTCAGAATGCTCAGCTGTAACTGGGGCAGGCGTGCCATTTCATCCGGGTCCTTGTAGCGAATGTCCGGCTTTTTGCGGATGATGCCATAGCCGGAGCAGGGCACATCCGACAGCACCACATCCATTTTTTCAAACCAGCTTGCGTGATTTTCCGTAGCATCCTGTTCCCGGACCAACACGCAGTCCAGACCCATACGGTCAGCGCCGTGCTGAATCAGCGTCGTTTTGTGGCGATGAATGTCACAGGAGCGAATATGTCCTTTGTTTTCCATGGCAATGGCTGCGGCAAAGGTCTTGCCGCCGGGGGCAGCGCAGCAATCCAGAACCCGGACGCTCTCGCCCACCGGGATTCCGGCGCACATTACTGCAAGCTTACTTGCTGCATCCTGAACATAGAACAGGCCGTCCTTAAAAGCTTGCAGTTTTTCAAGGCTGCCGGTATTGCTGAGTATCAGGCAGTCCGGCATCCAAGGATGGCGAAGTGCCGTTACCTCTTCCTGTTTCAGCTTCTCCACCAATTCTTCGGTGGAAATGCGCAGGGTGTTGACCTGCACCACAGTCTGCGGTGTGTCATTATTGGCCGCCAGCATGGGTTCCAGCCGCTGCTTGCCCACATAGCCTTCCAGCAGCTCGATGAGCTTCTGGGGATGACTGTAACGGTCCTCCAATGTGGTAGGCTGTTGCAGGGTACCTTTGGTACGAACTGCATTGCGCAGCACCGCATTTACAAGACCCGGCGCAAACCGCTGGGTACGGCAATATTTTTTTACCAGATCCACCGACTCGTTGACAGCGGCGGATTCCGGAATCTTATCCAATTCATAAATTTGGTACAAGCCCATATGCAGGATATCCCGCACCACAGGGTGCAGATCCTTGGTCTTGCCCGTCAGCAGCTGCTGCAAAAAGAAATCCAGCATGCCTCTGTGCTGCAACACGCCGTAGCACAGCCGGGTTGCCAATGCCGCATCCCGTCTGTCCAGCCGATCCCGGGCAATATAATCTTTTAATACGCCGTTGGACCATGCTGCCCGTTTCCGGCAGGCGATCAACGCATCCAATGCTGTTTTTCTTGCAGACATTTTTATCCCTCCAATGGGTGTCCTCTAAAATAATCCGGTGCGGCCATCCGTTTGCCGCCTTCGGCCTGTAAGGAACGGATTTCAATTGCGCCCTCACCGCAGGCGACCCGCAATCCCGTCTTGGTCAAGCCCAAGATGGTGCCGGGCACGCCGCTTCCTTCCACCACAGCCGTAGCGTGGATCTTAAACTTTGTTCCGGCCAATTCTGCCGTAGCCACAGGCCAAGGATGCAGACCCCGGACATGATTGTGGATCTGCTGCGCAGTCTTTGTCCAGTCAATAGCAGACATGGTCTTGTCCAACATGGGAGCGTAGGTGGCTTTGCTGCCGTCTTGGGGAATCCCCTTCGCCTCGCCCTTTTCCACCTTGGAAAGGGTCTTGCTTAACAGCTCCGCGCCCAGCACCGCCAGCCGGTCCAGCAATTCTCCTGCGGTTTCGTTTTCGCCGATGGGGGTTTTCGCCACATCGATCATGTCGCCGGCATCCATCTCCCGACACAGGTACATGGCGGTCACGCCGGTTTCTGCCAGACCATCCAATACCGCCCATTGATAGGGAGCGGAGCCCCGATACTGGGGCAGGATGCTTGCATGGATATTGATAAATCCCTTAGGGGCGATATCTAGCACCCGTTGGGGGAGAATCCGGCCATAGGCCACCACTGCCACCACATCCGGCTGTAACGCTTTCAACTCTTCCACCGTATCATCGCCCCGGAAGTTCTCCGGCTGAAAGACCGGAATTTCGTGATCAGTGCGACTTCCTTCACCGGGGAATATACCATTTTCATGCCCCGAC
>JAZORJ010000073.1:0-5478 GCA_045656525.1 Faecousia sp.
ATTTGGATGAGTCCGGCGCTGTTAAGAGCTGGGATGCATACCAAAACGGCACTCTCTCCGCATCCAAAAAGACTGTATTTGCAGGCAAGATTTCTTTGCAGATCAAAGATAACAGCGAAGCTGTGCAGCAGGGTGTTGCCAGTAAGGTGGTAGACCTGTACGGATATCAGATCTCCGGATATCAGGTGGATCAGATGTCGTTCTCTCTGGGTGCCAGAGTCAAGGACAGCAAGAATGCTAAGGCACAGCTTATACTTGTTTATTATGACCAAGCTCTCAATGAGATCAAAAGAGAGTCTGTGACCACCAACGGAAGCGGCAAGTGGCAGTTCCTGGTGTTGGATACGAAAAGACCGGAAAAAGCCACTAGTGCGCAGATTCTTCTGGTGGTTGGCGACAAAGCAAGCGCTACTGGTACTGCCTATCTGGATGATGTGACCTTCGTCGGTGAATATGGTCAGTATATTGACAAACCCTACGATTGGAATATCAAGTATGAAGATGGCAACCGGCTGTACTTCACAAAGGCGGAATTGGAAGAGATTCGCAAGTTTGCCAAGGATGATACCCTCAATGCGTTTGGTATTTCTGGTGCAAATGCATACAGAAAACTGATCTGGCAGGCGGATATGTACTTAGAGGAGACCTCCTTTACGACATACTGGACCGCCAGCCCGGATAATGACAAGGTCACCTCCTATGTCGTTAATATGGAGCATATTCAGGATATCAGTGCCGACCCGCTGTTGGCGAATGTCCCCGGCGGCCGAAACTGGCCCTATTTGGAATCTATCGCCGGCAGTTTGCGTAACCGATTCAACACGGTTGCACTGGCCTATGCCGTTACCGGTGATACCAAGTATTCGGATCAGGCTATTAGCTGGGCAATGGATATGTGCGAGTGGGAATACTGGTGCGAAACCAAGTATTCCTGGGGTATGGGCTACCTGAACTCCACGCTGGATACCCCCCGTATTGTTATAGGTATGGCCTCCATTTATGATATGTGCTATGACCAGCTGACTGAGTCGCAGCGCGCTTTGATCCGGGAAAACATCCTTCACAAGGGCATAAAACCCATGTATATGGACTTAACCGGCCCCAGCAGAATGGAATTCCACAATAAGTACATGATTCGTGCCTCTGGTATATTGATCGGTACGCTGGCGATTATCAATGAGGATAATAAGGATGAGCTGGGCAAGTATTTGGATCGCGTGTACAGCTTCGCTACGGCTTATCTGGACGAACGCGCTTCTACTGCAGATAATGAAGGTTACTCCTACGCCAGCGGCTCCATTGAAGAATTGGTTATGGGCATGGAGAGCGCAGCTCGTATCACTGGCCGGGAAAGTCTGCTGCTGCACCCCTATTTCACCGATATCCTGATCGATTGGGTATGTGATTTCCTGAGTCCCGGAAACAACACACTTCCGGCGTTTTCTGACTGCATACCTGGCAATCTCTTCATGAGCACCATGCTGATGCTGAACAAGGCTACCGGCAACGGTAAGGCTGGTTACTATCTGCTACAGACTGGATTGGATGACGACCCCTTTAAGGTGTTGCTTTACTGCCACCATGAACCGGTAATTACCGAGCCTACGGAAAACGATTACGTCGTATTTGCAGAAAAAGTGGGCTATGGTGGTCTGCGTACAGGCTGGGAAGACGGCGATTTGATGTTCTACATCATCGGCAATACTTCCAATGTTGGCCATAATAACTATGACCAACTTTCTTTCCAGATAACGACCGACACTCTTTGGCCGGCTGCTGACCCCGGTTATTCCGACTTGAATGAAGGCTTTGCTGAGCAGGAAGGCCACAATACCATTATTGTGGACGGCGAAGGCCAAAACATGAAGGGCACCGGATCCTTGGCTTCTATCGTCGATGCACAACTGTATGGTCAATTCTCCGGTAGTGCCCCCAACGCATACATGGATCCGGATGAAAAGGGCAACTTGACGATTCCTAAGTTGACCCAGTATGGTCGCCACGCCATCATGATGAACCATGGCGACAGACCATACTATATCGTTATTGATGAGATCGCTTCCAACGACGAGCGTGTTTATGACTTCAACCTGAATACCGGCGGTTGGAAGGCCATTACCGTTGACGGTAAGCCTTTGGATAACGAGATCCTGCAGGGTAACAAGGTGGCGATTTACGGTCTCAACGGTTACATTTTCACCGAGTTTGTCAGCAAGGATAAGTTGAACATTGAGGCTAAGATGTATGAGGACGGCGGTCCTGTAATGCAGGCTGACAACGGATCTCAAAAGTCTCAGCAGTTCATGACCATCATCACCAAGGCTTACGGCATTAAGCAGGACGATAGATATTCCTTCCTGACGTTGCTGGATACACCTGATTTGGTCAAGTACAAGACATCTTCTAATAACAGCGTCATTACTAAGGCGGTTAACGCCAGTGGTACGCCTTTGTACTTCTTCCGCGGCAACAAGGTGGGCGACTGGATTGAGCTTCCCTTCACCGCTCAGGAGTCCGGCACGTTTGAGCTTGTTCTGAAAATTGCCAAGTCTTATAACTACGGTATTTATAAAATCTTCATTGACGGTGAATATGTTACCACTTATGACGGTTACGAAGCACGCGTCTATGCCCATGACCTGAGCTTGGGCAAGCGGGAAATTGCCGCCGGTGAGCACGTTTTGAGACTGGAACTGGTGGGCAGCAATGCTTTGACCCAAGACAACCTGATTTCTGTGGCATCCATTACCTTTGTCACAGAGCGAGAGATGCCTGACCATCCCATCTACACTCAGGAAGTGTATGACACCGATAAGGTTCTGGGTGCAAAGATCTTCCACACCGTGAACAACTCCGACATCATTCTGCACAATAGAGGAACTGGCAAGATCACCGCGGGTGGTGTTACCACCACTGGCGAGCAGGCTGCGATTATTGGCCTGATGAAAGATGGCTATATGGAAGGCTTTACAGTGGTCGCAGGTACGACCCTTACCTTCAACGACAAAACGCTGATGAAATCCTCCAGTGCAGCAACTGTTTCTGCGGATTACCGAGGCAAGGCGTTGTACACCGTTACCACAGCGAAAAAGCAGACTATTTCCCTGTATGCTCCTTACGAGATCGTTGGTGCATCTGTGGACGGCAAGGAAGTAGATGTCAAGATTTCCGGCAATGTAGCATCTCTGACAGTTCCTGCTGGTACCCATACTGTGAAGCTTAAGGTGAAAGATGCTGTTGAGTATGCCTGGGGCAACGAGGGTGGTGCCGGTACTACGATTTACAATGAGAACGGCGAGATCACCTATAAGTACTGGAAGGGCATCGATGGTACTGAGTATCTGTTCGAAGACGGAACGCTGAAGATCGACGCCTATTACGACGTAAAAACCAAGCTTCTGGTTCGTGAGGAGCTGCTGGAAGACGGTTCCTGGCAGATTACCCGCTATGATATGCTTGGTAAGGTCACCAAGATCGAGATTGAGCATACGAACGGCAACCTGACGACTATCACCTATCAGGCAGATGGCAGTATTTCTACTCTGATTACGGATAAGCGGGGCGACTACTTGGAAATGACCATGGATTACCCCGACGGCTCCAAGACAGTTGCGAAGTACGAGGAAGACAAGACCGTTACCACCAAGTACGGTGCAAACGGAAATGTTCTGAATGTTACCACCATGTACAACGATGGTCGTCGTGTTGAGGAAACCTACGACGAGAACGGCAAGCTGATCAGCACCATCACCCGTTTGAAGGGCGGCGTCCGCGAGGAAACCGTTTATAATGCTGACGGCACAGTGGTTACCTCCTTCTACACCGGCAGAAAGCTGACCGGTATGAAGACGGTCAATGCTGACGGTACCGCAGTGCTGGAAGAATACTTGGAGAATGGAAGCATCCGTGTGACCAAATATGACAAGGATGGCAATGTGACCGAGGTTACCGTTGACGGCGTGTTGGTCGTAGAAGAGACCGACGATGATAACAGCCTTGGGATCATCATTGCGATCAGTGCAGTTGCACTGGTTGGTGTGGCTGTTCTCGTGATTGTTCTGGTGAAAATTAAGAAGAGAAACGCGGAACCCGCAGAGGAGTCTGCAAAAGAAGCATAATTCCCAATGACCAAAATCCCTGCCCCCTCTCTGGGGCAGGGATGCTTTTGTGGTCTTTCCCAAACCACCGGCATCAAATTATTCCAGCGGGGGATGGTGGTGCGGCATAGCCGTGGTGAAAGAGGCAAATAACCAACCTGTCTAGCTAAAACACACACCAAAGGAAGGGATTAGACGTGCCTGCAGCGCAAAGATTTTGCCCTGTACCTTGTTAGGTCGGAATGACAACTGCTTTGGTGAATACCAATTTGGTAAAAATGTAATTGAATTTCACAAAAAAGATTGCGAAAGGCAGGTAAGTGTGATATAATTTCCAAGATATGTTAACTCATATATTTTCAAAAGGAGAGTAAATTATGAAGAAAATGCCAATGAGATGGATATCTTTGATGCTGTGTCTTTCGATGGTGCTGGGGTACGTGTTGGTACCTGGCATGGTTTCCACTGCGAAAGCTGCCACAGATAACACTACCGAAATTAGAGGCCTCAACCTGATTGATGAGGATGCCAGCACATTTGATAATGCTGACAAATGGTCTAAGAGCCCGGACTACTGGTCTATTGTACCGGAAGAAGGCAATGAGGGCAACAATGTAGCCAAAGTAGTTGACGAAGCACCGAACGGGGGCGGCTCTATTTTTTACATGGTAGAGTCCCCGGGCCCTGGTACATATAGTCTCAGTGTTAGATATAAGACGCTGAATGACAATGCCAAACCTTCTCTCCTTGTGCGTGAAGGTACCCAGAATGCTACGTATCAAGACAAAGCAACTGGGGAAACAGTTAACACACCAACTCAGAGCACGTCACTTTCTGCTACCGACGGTGAATGGGACACCTTTACATTTCAGGTTTCCGTTTCCGACACAGCAAAGAAGATTTATATTCTGCTTAACACTCCCAAAGCTGCGCTTACCACAGCATATTTTGACGACATCGTTTTCCGAAAAGATGACACCCAAAACAGATTTCTGAATCTGAGCTTTGAAAATACCGATAAGAACGGAAAGATCACGGATTGGGAAGCATTGCATAACGGAACCTGCACGGTTTCAACGGAGGCCGTGGCAGGAAGCAATTCCTTGCAAGTCACAGATAACTCTGCTGTTGCACAGCAAGGTGCAATGAGCGGTTTGTGCAATCTGTCTGCTTACCAAATTTCTGGGTATGCTACAAACGAGATGTACTTTACCTTGTCGGCCAGAGTCAAGGATACAACGAGTGTTGCAGGTCAAATCGCTCTCGAATTCTATGACGCAGATATGCAGAAATTAAGTGAATTGGTTGCTACGTCTGCTAAAAGTGGACTGTGGCAATATCTGCGCACCGAGGGCAAAATGCCGGAAGACACGATCTTCGC
>JAZORJ010000074.1:0-5940 GCA_045656525.1 Faecousia sp.
GGTGCCGATGATCACATCAGGCTTAAATTCCTTAATGATCTTCTTGCATTGTGCAACTGCGTCAAAGACACATTTGATTGCCTGCACATTTTTCTTAATAGCCGCAAGGCTCTTTCCCCGACTCAGTCCCGAACCGGGCAGGCACTCCAAACGATATCCGGCTTGGGGCACCAATTCTTCTTCCATATGGCCTTTCGCGCCGATAAACAGGATATTACAGCCGGGATTTCGCTCTTTTATCAAGTTCGCAACGGCAATGGCCGGGTTGATATGACCGCCTGTTCCGCCGCATGTAAAAATCACATTCATGGTGTAACCTCCTGAATTTTTGTCTTGTTACGTTGTCGGGAAATGCTGAGCACAATGCCCATTTCTCCCAAATTTACTGCCAATGCCGTGCCGCCGTAGGAGAAAAAAGGAAGAGCAATTCCGGTTGACGGCAGTAGATTTGTGACCACACATAGGTTTAATATGGTCTGTACTGCGATGAGTGCCACCAAACCGGTGGCCAGCACCGTCGAAAAACGGTCCGATGCGCGCAGAGCAATCCAAAAGCCCCGCATGATCAATGCGCCAAACAGCACGATGATCAGCAGCGCACCAATAAGGCCCAATTCCTCGCAGACAATGGCGAAAATATAGTCGTTATACTGAAATGGCAGATACAAATACTTCTGCCTGCTTTTGCCGAATCCCAGACCGAATAAACCTCCGGAGCCGATGGCGTACAGGGATTGCAGGATCTGATAGCCTTTGTCCGATGGGTCGCTTTCCGGGTGAAGCCACGCGGTGATTCGATCGCCGGCATAGCCCATAAATGTAACATACACCACCACAAAAACTACGGCGCAAAGGGCACCTCCCAGCAGCCATTTGGGGTGGGTGCCGGCTACAAACATGATCACCACGGCCACCATACCCATGAGCATAATGGCAGAAAGGTGCTTTTCCAACGCCAGCGGAATCAGAATCCCTAACAACGCACCGCCAAAACCCAACACGCCGTACCGGAACTTTCTTGCATCTGAGCCGAAGCTTTTTGTCAGTTTGGCAAACAGTACGATCATGGTGAATTTCGCGATCTCGGAGGGTTGGAACTGCAAGCCTGCGATGTTGATCCAACGCCGAGCCCCGTTGACCGACTCCCCTGCCACCAGCACCAGCAGCAGCAAAACAATGCTGATGCCGTACAGCGGCCAAGCGAATTTCAGCCAGAAAGATGCCGGAATTCGACTGAATATCCACATGCAAACAAGGCCGATACCGGCACAAGCCGCCTGCTTTTGCAGATATTTTGTGGAGATGGCGTATCCGGTATCATACATACTTTGGGCAGAACTGGCGGAATACAGCATCACCAATCCCACAGCCAAAAGCAGTAATGTCAAAATCAAAAAAGGGATGTCCACAGTTTCGCCGGGAATGCGCCGGCGGTCCTCTTTGGCAAACAGTTTTCCTGCCGCCATAAGAACTCCTTTCGGTTATTGAGGCAACATGCCTCCAATGCCAAACCAAGCGATGACGCACATCACCGCGGAAACAGCCGTAAAGATCAGAACGATCTTCACTTCCTTCCAGCCGCACATCTCAAAATGATGGTGGATGGGAGACATTTTGAAGATCCGCTTGCCGTGAGTGAGCTTAAAGTAGGTTACCTGCATAATCACAGACAGGGTTTCCACAATGTACACGAAGCCGATCAAAAGCAGGATCAGGGGCATATCCAATGCAAAGGCCAGTGCGCACACCGCACCGCCCAAGAACAGAGAGCCGGTATCGCCCATAAACACCTTGGCCGGGTGCCAATTGAAGAACAAGTATGCCACCAAGCCGCCGCAAAGTGCAGCAGGCAGGATCGCCAAATCGAATTTACCCATAGCTACGGCAGCAGCTGTAAAGAAAGCCATCACAGGCAGTGTTACGCTGCCACAGAGTCCGTCCACACCGTCGGTGATGTTCACCGCATTGTCGCAGCCGATCATCACAAACATGGAGAAGAAAACATATACTAACGGATGAAGATAAAGATAAGTATCAACAAAAGGAATGTAGATATTGCAGCGGCTGGGGTCCTGCTTATACAGCAAATACACAAAAATCGCGGAAACTGCCATTTGAAGCAGTGCTTTCTGAATGGAAGTCAGACCCAGATTGCGCTTATATTTTGCTTTGCAGAAATCATCCAGAAAACCTACCAGTCCAAAGCACAGGCTCAGAGCCAGCACATACAGGACGGTATAGTCTGTCATGATCGGAAGATTGGCCACAATGCACACGATGGCACTCAAAATAAAGAACAGACCGCCCATCATAGGTGTTCCCGCCTTATTGTTATGCCATGTAGGACCCACCTCACGGATAGATTGTCCCGCTTTCAGTGCCCGAAGCAACGGCAGCAGCAAAAAGCCAAACAGCGCAGCCATGATGCCGCCTGCTGCAATTGTAATCCAGATTCTGTCCATTTCTCTTTCCTCCGTTTACGCTTCTGTCTGCAAAAACAGATCCAGCGCCAATTCCATATGCATACCGTGACTGCCCTTAAAGAGCAGCACGTCATTGGGTTTTGCGATTGCTTTGAGTACGCTCACCAATTTTTCTCTGTCTTCAAAGGCCTGCGCATGCAGCTGATCCTTGCCTCCGGTAATTGCACCGTCTACCACACGGCCGCTGTTGGGGCCGTAGGCCAGTATCACATCTGCCTGTTCCGCAGCGATGCGGCCAATACGGTAATGCTCCGCAGCAGCCCGCTTGCCCAATTCCAGCATATCACCCAAAACCGCAATGCGGCGACCGGGTTTCTTGCCCAAAACCGCCAGTGCCGCAGCCATGGACTCCGGTCCGGCATTGTAGCAGTCTTTGATGATGGTGAAGCCGTTTGCTTCAAAAATCTCCTGCCGTCCAGCCATGTTCCGGAAACTTCCCAGTGCTTCGGTGATTTTCTCCGGGCTGACACCCAGCTGCAAGCCGGCACTGACAGCCGCCAAGGCATCCAGCACATAGTGCTGACCCTCCAAAGCGAGCGCAACCGGGATTCGCATTTGTTCATTCTCTGCGACAAAAGAAATGCCGCTATCCGTAACGGCGATATCTTCCGCAATCACCGCACATTCCTGATTCCGGGAACCGAAGTACACAGTAGAAACTTTCAGTCTGCGGCGCACCGGCCAGAGCATTTCATCATCGCCGTTGAGCAAAAGTGTACCGCCCGGACGCAGGCCTTCCAGAATTTCCAGCTTCGCCTGCAAGATTCCCTCTTTGGAGCCCAAATGCTCAATATGCATGGTGCCGATGTTGATAATCACCGCCACATCCGGCTGACTGATGGAAGTCAGATACGCAATTTCCCGGAAATGGTTCATTCCCATTTCCAGAACTGCCACTTCCGTATCCTCCGGGATGGACAAAATAGCCATGGGCATGCCAATATCATTATTGTGATTTGCCGGGGTCTTAGCTACCCGGTAGGTAGATTCCAGCACAGCGGCAATCATTTCCTTTGTGGTGGATTTTCCCACAGAACCGGTAACGCCCACCACCTTCATGCCAAGGCGGTTTCTCTCCTCCCGAGCGATCTGTCCCAGCGCAATCCGGGTATCCTCCACAACGATGGCAGGGTAATCCCCCACGCTGTGCGTGCAAAGCACGGCAGCAGCGCCTTTTTCCATGGCCATGGGGATAAAATCATGGCCGTCCCGTGCGCCACTGAGGGCAACGAAAAGCTGCCCCGGCTGAATATTTCTGGAATCGTTATTTGCCCCAAAGAAGCAAACATCGGCATATTGGGGATCAATTGTGCCGCCGCACCAATTTGCGGCCTGCGCCAATGTAATTGTCGACATAATTACCTCGTTTCCATCAGATGGGCGGCAACTTCCTCCCGCTCATCCAGATGATACTTCACTCCGTTAATTTCCTGATAAGTCTCATGGCCCTTTCCGGCCAATACTATCATATCATCTTTTCCGGCAATGTCCATAGCGTATCGGATCGCTTTTCGTCGTTCCTCAATCACAATATAGTTCTTTTTCTCTTCCGGCACACCTTCCAGAATGTCCGCAATGATGTCCATGGGGGCTTCTGTTCGGGGATTATCAGAGGTAATGACCGCAATATCCGACAGCTCGACACCGATTTTTCCCATGATTGGGCGTTTTACCGGGTCACGGTCACCGCCGCAGCCGAAAACAGCAATCAAGCGGCCCTTGCAGAAATCCCGAACGGAACGCAGGACATTTTCCAGTCCGTCAGGGGTGTGGGCATAGTCCACAAGCAGGGTGTAGGGTTTTCCCGGGGTGGGAACTACTTCCACTCTGCCCCGTACGCCCTTCGCAGTTTTCAGTGCCGCAGCAGCTTTTTCCAGAGAAATACCCAGCTGCAAACCGATTCCCAGCACGGAAAGGGCGTTATATACCGTAAATCTGCCGGGAATGGGCAAAGATACGCTTTGCTTCACATCTCCGGAAACAGCCGTAAAGGAAATGCCGTCAGCGTGAAGTTCCATATCCTTTGCATACAGCCCGGCCGCAGATTTGGCAGAAGTCGTCAGAACATCACAAGTCGCCGCTGTATGAATTCGGCCAAAATATTCGTCGTCGCCATTGAGAACGCCTTTATCACAGCGACGGAAAAGCTCTGCCTTTGCATCACAGTAGGCATCCATGGTCTTGTGGAAATCCAAATGGTCTTCCGTCAGGTTGGTAAAGGCTGCCACATCAAAGTGAACACCTGCCACCCGGTCAAGGGCAATGGCATGGGAAGAAACCTCCATGACCACATGGGTACAGCCGGCGTCACGCATCCGGGCAAACAGGCCTTGCAACTCAAAACTTTCCGGAGTGGTGCGTTCCGTGGGGATTACTTCATCCCCGACCATGTTCTCCATGGTACCAATCAGGCCAACTTTTGCGCCCAAAGTCTTTTCCAAAACCTGCTTTAAAAGCAGGGTTGTAGATGTCTTTCCGTTTGTACCGGTCACGCCGATCATGGTCATGCTTTTTGCCGGATGGCCGTAGAAATTGCCGCCAATCATGGCCAAGGCCAAACGGTCAGATTCCACCAAAATGTACGGAACATCCTCAGTGGGTCTTTTTGCCGTAACCACAGCAACCGCGCCTTTTTCCAGCGCCATGGGGATAAAGCGGTTACCGTCCACAGCAAAACCGCTGATAGCCACAAACAGGCCGCCTACCGTCACCTTCCGGGAATCGTATGCCACATCACAAATATCCAGTTCCAAGTCCACCGTGGTCTCCAAAACGGAAACATCCTGCAGCAAATCTTTCAATTTCATGATCGTTCCTCCTCCCGGTCAAACCGGTGCTTTTGTATCCGCAAATTCCAATCGTATGGTCGTACCCACGGTTACCTGTGTTTTGGGTGCAACATTTTGCGCAGTAACTGTAACCGCAGGAGATATCTCCTGATTGCCCGCAGGCAGAATATAAAGTCCCAACGCGCCGGCCGCTGCACTTGCCTGTTGACGATTCATCCCGGTAAAATCCGGAACTTCCACAGTCCGCTGCAAAGCCTGCTCACCAAGATAAATTAAAATTTGGCTGTTTCCGGGTACGGCAGACCCCTGCTTGGGGAGCTGATCCGTTACCCTATCGCCGGTTCCCACATATTGTGCAGTCAAGCCCAAAGCTTTCAGCTTCTTCTCGGCATCCTTTTGCGTCAAACCGGTGAAGTCTTCCAATACCACCGTTTTCCCGGCGGCATCTTCCTCTGAAAAGCTCTGCTCCACTCCCAGATAGGGCAGGATATCTGCCATCACTGCACCCACTGTGGGTGCCGCCATAACGCCACCGGAAATGTAGGTTCCCGTAGCCCTTGACGGGGTGTCCAGAGCCACCAATACAATATACTCCGGATCGTCCATTGGCGCAATCCCCACAAATGATACGATTTTATCCAGCGTCGGCTGGCCATTCTCGTCTAAAA
>JAZORJ010000075.1:0-6247 GCA_045656525.1 Faecousia sp.
CAATTGTTCCAGATGTGCCGGCAGATGGCATATTTCGTTGTTACGGGGCATGGTGTTGACGGTGACATGAACCTTTACTCCGTGTTTGTGGGCAAAGTCCACGGCCACAGGCACTTCTTCCGGCGTGAAATTTCCTGCGAAGGAGCGCATGCCGAAATCTGTGCCAGCCAAATACACGCTGTCCGCACCGTAAAGAACGGACATTTTCAGCCGTTCCATATCCCCGGCGGGGCTTAATAATTCTATCTTTTTCATATCAGTTCAAGCTATTCAGGAAGTCCTGATGTTCAGCATAGGTTTTTGAGAAATGGTGCAGGCCGGTGCTGGGATCCAAAGCATAGTAATAATACTTGGTATCTGTGGGAGCGAGCGCGGCCTGAATGCTCAGCAAGCTGGGATTACAGATGGGCGTGGGGGGCAGGCCCTTGTACTTATAGGTGTTGTAGGGGCTGTCCAGATCCTTGTTGATCACTTCGCTGTACCCACCCTGCGCATAGACGATGGTAGCGTCGATATTCAGATAGGGGTGGGAGGCGGCGTTGTTCAAACGGTTGTAGATGACAGAGGAAATATCATAGTTTTCGCTACTGCCGGCACTTTCCTTTTCGATCATGGATGCGACGATCATGATTTCGTAAAGGCTGTACTTGGAGCTTTGGACATATGCTTTCAGCTCGTCGGTGAAAATATCGTCGAAACGGGCAAGGAAGCGGCGGAAAACGCCCTTGGGGCTGTCGCTGATATAAAAGTCATAGGTGTCCGGGAACAAAAAGCCTTCCAGAGGGTATTCTGCATCGCTGTTGGAACCCACTAGGAACCAGTAATCGCTTTGCACCTCGTAGGCTTCCAATTCAGCCACAGTACAGACGCCCTTTTCTTCCAACAGGGCAAAGATCTGAGCGCAGGTATAACCTTCCGGAATGGTGACAGTCACAGTCTCCCGGTAAGAGGAGGTGGCGGACATACCCTTGACCAATGCGTTATAGTCGAATTTTGTGTTCAGTTCAAAGGTGCCGGCACTGATCTTCTCGTCAGCACTGCTCAAAGACGCATAGAAGCGGAACAGCTCCCGATATTGGATCAATCCGGCGTTGTACAGCTTATCTGCAATGGCATCGATATTGCCCACATCGGAGTTGGTGATGGTGATGGTGGTGACCCGGTCTTCCCGACCAAAGGCTAGTACATCCGTGGCGCAGATCCAGAGCAGACGGCCCAGAGAAATGCCGCAAATCGCCACAATGCCGATCCAGATCAACACCGAAGCCAAATGGGGCAGGCCGAACAGGCCATAGCCGTTTTTCTGCTTGGGACGGACTTTGCGGTCGGATTCCACCATAAGTTCTTCCTCGGGCTCCTCCGGAAGAATGGTTTCATCGTCTTCCCAAGTTACCTGAGCCACGATCTCCGGGTTTTCAAATGCGGGCTTGGGGACGACGGGTGCTTCGTATACGGGTTCTGCCGGTTCGGCAGGGGAGGATTCCCACACATTGGAATCTTCGTCCTTGATGGAACGGATGATCCGCTCCAATTCCATGTCCTCTACCGACTGGGAGAGATCGGCGATGGCATCTTCACCGTAATCGGAAGAGGCCAGCAGCTCGTCCAGCCAGCTGGTATCGTCCCCGGAAGGGGGATTTGTATTTTTGTTGTCCATAATTCGTTCCTCCTGTCAGCGGATGACGATTTGCTGTGCCACGGTATCGGCAACTTCCCGGCCTTTCAATGCTTCAATGAGTGCCAGACCGAAGGGAATGGCACAGCCGGCAGATGTGCCGGTGATCAGGTTGCCGTCACGCACGCAAGGAGCATTTTCCTGCATGATGGCACTGCCCATTCCGGTTTCGCAGCCGGGATAGCAGGTGGCTTTTTTGCCGTCGGTAATGCCAAGGTCCGCCAAAACCGTAGGGCCGGCGCATATAGCGGCTACAAATTTGCCGTTTTCCCATGCAAAACGCAGGGCGTTCATGGCACCTTCGCTTGCACGGACGGAGGCGACACCGCCCAAGCCGCCGGGCAGAATGATCATATCCAAGTCCGTCAGATCCAGTTCGGACAGCTCAATATCCGCTTCAATGCCGATTCCGTGGCCGCCGTATACAGTTTTGCCGTTTACGCCCACAGTCAATACCTGAACGCCGGCTCGGCGCAATAAATCCAGCGGCGCAATGGCCTCGGTTTCTTCAAAACCGGTGCCGAGCAACATATAAACCATGCTCAGTCCTCCATGCACTGTTTTACAAGTTGGTAAATTTCCTCATGAATGTCTTCAATGCTGCGCATCTTTCCATCCTTGACGCAGTTGATGATGTGCCATCCATAGTATCCGGCGGCCTTGCGGCCCATTTCCCGGCAGGTGGCTAAGTAGTCCAGATCCTGTTCGTGGATGTCTGCTTTGGTGTTGGTCTGCTGCTCCCGGGAGCGCATGAGCTGCTCCGTAAAAGCAGTGGGCACATCCAGATAGATTACCAAGTCGGGGCAGGGCATACCCAGCTTGTCATATTCAAACTCGTACAACCACTTCAAAAACGCCTGCTGTTTTTCCGCGGGCTCCTTGGAGGTCTGGTGTACGGCGTTGGAAGTGGTATAGCGGTCGGACAAAATGAGTCCGCCGTTGTCGTACCATTCGCCCCAAGCCTTCTTATAGGAAGCGTAGCGGTCAACCGCATAAAACGCGGAGGCAGCATAGGCGTTTACATCGGAAGGATTTTTGCCGAATTCGCCGCCTAAGTACATCCGAATCAAAGCAGAGCTGGGTTCGGAATATTGCGGGAATACCAGTTTTTGAAATTCAATACCCTCCGCAGTGACCCGCTCAGTGAGTTTTTTAAATTGTGTGGACTTGCCAGAACCGTCCGTTCCTTCGATTACAATCAGTTTGCCCATTTTTCAACGCCTCCTGCACATAGCTATTCTATAATATCATACAATACCATATTTTTTTCCATTTGTCCACACCCCATTGCGCAGAAAAGGAAACTGTGGTATCATAAACAAAAAGGGGAGTGCTTATGAAATACATTATTTTTGATATGGATGATACCCTGCTCAATGACAAGCGTGAGATTACGCCCCATACATTGGAAGTGTTGAAAAAATTGCAGGCCATGGGAAACAAGCTGGTGTGCAATACCGCTCGATCCAAAGGGTTTAATCAGAAGTTTTTCGATCAACTCCGTCCGGATTATGCTATTTTGAATGGCGGCGCACTGATCATCGACAAGGATGAAACGGTGGTGTTTCGCGCAGAGGTGGATGTACCCACTACCCGGGCGCTGATCCGGGATTTGCTGGCGGTGACGGATACGGTGTCTGTGCAGACAGAAGACACCTTCTATTCCCACAAGGGCTGGCATACCGTCCAAAAAGCAGTGCCCTTTGATTTTGAGCAGGAGCAATTTCCGTACCCGGCGCAGAAGATCGTGGTGGCGGTGGAATCGGATGCACAGGCGCAAGCACTGGCAGAGAAATACGGCTTGGCATATACCACCTATGGGGATGGCCCGTTCCGTCGGTACAATCACATTGACGCCACCAAGGCTTTGGGCAACAGCAATCTGATGAAGCTGGTGGGCGGCACATTGGCAGATGTTATTGCATTTGGGGATGATTACGGAGATTTTGAGATGCTGAAAGAAGCCGGGGTGGGTGTCATGATGAAAAACGGCCGTCCGGAGCTGCTGGGCAAGACCAGCCATACCAGCCGGTTTACCAACGACGAAGACGGCGTGGCAAAGTTTTTGGAAATGTATTTTACAATGGAATAAAAAATCTCCCCAGCTGGGGAGATTTTTGTTGTACAAAAAACGCCATCGGCGAGCCGATGGCGTAATTAGTGGCATGGGAAATCAGATGGCCCGCTCAACCTTGTTGGAACGGAGACATCTGGTACAGGCGTACACATGGCACGGAGTACCGTTGACCACCGCCTTGACGCGCTTCACATTGGGCTTCCAAGTACGGTTGGAACGTCTGTGGGAGTGGGAAACCTTAATGCCGAAGGTAACGCCCTTACCACAAAAATCACACTTAGCCATTCACTGCACCTCCTATCTCCATGATAATCTCAAAAATACCGCCTTTTCACAGGCGCTAAGATATGATACCAAAGTTTGCCGAAAAATGCAAGTGTTTTTTTCGGAAATTTCTATTTTTTCTGCATTTTGCTTTTATTCCTGTTCTTTGGGGCGTTTATAACGGCCGTGAGGCTCCCATTCCGGCAGGGGAAGACGCTGCATGGCCCCGAAAATCCGCTCTTTCAGGTCGGGATATGTCTGGGAAAGTGTATAGACCAGCTGCTTGATCTCCTCCCGCTTGGTCTGCTTGTCGGCAGGACAGCGGTTTTCCACCACCGGCAGCTCCATCCGCGCGGAGAAATTAGCTACCGTCTTCTCGTGGACATAGAGCATGGGTCGGATCTGGATGACTCCGGTGCGGTCCAGATCCGTCACCGGCTGGAAGCAGCTGATGCGGCCCTCATAGAAAAGGGACATAACAAAGGTTTCCACAGCGTCATCGTAGTGATGGCCCAGCGCAATTTTGCGGATACCCAGATCCAATATGGCTTGATTCAGCGCACCCCGGCGCATTTTCGAGCACATGGAGCAGGGATTCTTCTCCTTGCGATGCTCAAAAATAATGGGACCGATCTGTGTATTTATAATATGGTATGGAACGTCCAGCTTTTTGCACAGGTCTGCGATGGCGGTATAGTTCATGCCCAGCCCCATATCGATGGTGACCGCATCCAGCGAAAAGTCCATATATTCCCGAAGTCCTGCAAGGATTTGCAGCAGCACCAGAGAGTCCTTGCCGCCGGAAACGCCCACGGCGATCCGTTCGCCGGGGGAGATCATGGCGTAATCTTCAATGCACCGGCGCACCAGGCCCATCATTTTCTGCATAGTTGGGATTCCTCCAAAAAAATGTAAAAATGCGAGGTGAGAATACGAGAGAAAACAAGCGAAAACAAGAGAATTCGCGAGTTTGCATATAATTTCAGAAAAATTCTCAAAAAACCGGTTGACATTTGATTTTGGGTGTGGTATAAAGGTCAAGCGATTTGAAGACATTGTACAACATGTACAGAAAAATGTCAAAATATTTTACCTAATGGAGGAAGTAATATGTCCAGCACTCTTTTGAAGAAAGAGACCCTGGAGCGCAAGTGGTACGTCGTTGACGCTGCCAACAAGCCCCTGGGCCGCACTGCTGTCACTGTTGCAAACCTGCTGCGTGGCAAGCACAAAGCTGATTTCACACCCAATGTTGACTGTGGCGATTTCGTCATCGGCATCAACACCGACAAGGCTATCCTGACCGGCAAGAAGTTGGACCAGAAGTCCTACTACCGTGTTTCCGGCTGGATCGGCGGTCTGAAAGAGACCAAGGCTCGCGTTATGATGGACAACCGTTCTGACTACGCTATGGAGCTGGCCGTCAAGGGTATGCTGCCCAAGAACACTCTGGGCCGTAACGCTCTGACCCGCCTGCACCTGTACAAGGGCGCAGAGCATGTACATGCTGCTCAGAAGCCCGAAGCTTGGACTCTGGACTAATGGGAGGTAACTGAACTATGTACGAGAGCAAGAAAAAGTATTTTTACGGCACCGGTCGCCGTAAGTCTTCCGTTGCCCGTGTTCGCGTTTACGAGAACGGCACCGGCTCCATCACTGTCAACGGCCGCGATATCAACGATTATTTCGGTCTGGACACCCTGAAGCTGATCGTTAACCAGCCCCTGATCACCACCGATACCGTGGGCAAGGTCGACATCGTTGTCACTGTTGCCGGCGGCGGCGTTTCCGGTCAGGCCGGCGCTATCCGTCACGGCATTTCCCGTGCGCTGATCCTGCTGAACCCCGAGTTCCGCGCTGCTCTGAAGGCTGCTGGTTTCCTGACCCGCGACCCCAGAATGAAGGAAAGAAAGAAGTACGGCTTGAAGGCTGCACGTCGTGCACCCCAGTTCTCCAAGAGATAATCTGTTATCTTTTACGAACAATCAAAAACCCAGAAACCGCAACGGTTTCTGGGTTTTCTTTATACTCTGACAAATGGATTGTTTTACAGAACTTCTGTGATGGTGCCGCCGCCGACGACGGTATCACCGTCGTAAAGCACCACAGCCTGTCCCGGGGTGATGGCACGCTGAGGCTGGTCAAATTCCACCCGGGCAAAGCCGTTTTCCTCGGGGTATACGGTTGCCGGCTGCTCCGTCATCCGGGAGCGGGCCTTTGCCATGACACGC
>JAZORJ010000076.1:0-7261 GCA_045656525.1 Faecousia sp.
GGTGTAAACGATGTGCTTGCCCTGAAAGAGGCGGACTGCTCCGTTGCCATGGCATCCGGCGCACAGGCCGCCAGCCAAGTGGCGCAACTGGTGCTTATGGAGTCGGATTTTGCCGCCATGCCCGCCATTGTGGGGGAAGGCCGCCGTGTCATCAACAACATTCAGCGGGCGGCGTCCCTGTTTTTGGTAAAAAATATTCTCTCCCTTGGTCTGGCTCTTGTGTGCTTGGTGGCAGGTTTTGCCTATCCCTTCGTGCCCTTCCATTTGACGCTGATTTCCGCACTGACCATCGGAACGCCCTCCTTTTTCTTGGCAATGGAGCCCAATTACGAGCGGGTCTCCGGTCGGTTTTTGCCCACGGTTTTGCGCCGGGCGTTGCCGGGCGGCCTTGCCAATCTGATTGCGGTGTTCACCACCCAGTTGATTATGATGAATTTATCCTTTGTACCCGGGCTGATTTCCACAGCCTGCGCCGCGGTTTTGGCCACGGTGGGTATGCTGGTTTTGCGGCAGACCTGCAAGCCTTTCGGTCTGTTCCGTCACATTTTGTGGTGGGTCATGGCCGGTGCGCTGGTGTTCTGCTTCACGGTACTGGGCGGATTTTTCGATTTGACCTACGGCGGCTTGACGGATACCTTGGTACTGCTTGCCATGATGGCCATGGCCGCGGCTGTGTATTTTGCCATTTTCAAGGGTATGGAGTGGCTGTCCAAGTACCTGCCTCGGAAGAAATCATGACAGCAACATTCCTCTTGCCTTTTGTGACAAATACCGATATAATATTGTAAAAAACAACCAAAGGAGGGGTATTATGGGACAAAAACAGAACCAAAACCGGGGCGTTTTGCTGGGTTTGGCCGTGGGCGATGCCATGGGCCATACCGTAGACCGCCGGTCTCTGGAAGAAATATGCAATGACTACGGTCCCAACGGCCTTTTGGGATACGACCTCGTCAACGGCTATGCCGATATCACCTCCTATACCCAGCTGGCGGCATTTACCGCCAACGGTCTGCTTTTGGGCTTGACCCGTGGGCAGGCGCAGGGTCGGATGATGACCATGATGCGCTACATCACCATGGCCATTCGGGAGTGGTCCCGGAGCCAGAGTTTCAGCCTGCCGGAGAGAAATTACTGCTGGCTGTCCCAGATTCCCGAGATGAAGCGGAAATTCTGTATGGACAACCGGATGCTGGACGCCCTGAGCAAGGAGAATTTGGGCTCGGTGGACGAGCCGCTGTACCGCTCCAATCAGGCGGGCTCTCTCACCGCTGTCACTGCGGTTGCCCTGCTGCGCAAGGAATTGGAATTGACGCAGGAAGAACTGGACCGTCTGGGTGCGGAAATCGTGGCATTGACACACGGAGAGCCGGAAGCCTATCTTTCCGGCGCGGCGCTGACCCATTTGCTGTGCCTTCTGTTGGAAGAACCTAATGCGCCCATGGCGGAGCTGGTTCAGCAGACCGTCAATGCCGTGGGATTGCAATTCGGTCAGGGCGGAAAGCTGTGGGAGCTGCTGCAAATGGCACTGACGCTGGCGGTTTCTCCCAATGTCAGCCCCATGGAAGCCATGCAGACGCTGGGCTGCCGCACGGCGGCGGAAGTGCTGGCCGGTGCGGTCTATACCGTTGCCACCTGCGGCCGGGATTTCGATGCCGCTATGATTACCGCCGTGAATCACTCCGGCCGGAGCAGCGCTGTTGGCGCAATTGCCGGTGCGATGCTGGGCGCAATTCTTGGCGACGAGGCGTTGCCGGAATTCTACTTAGAAAGTCTGGAAGCCGCTCCGTACCTGACGGAATTGGCGGACGACATGGCCGCCGGCTTCTCGGAAATGGTGGGCAAGAGCCTGTTTGACATGGACTGGGACAGAAAGTACCTGTCCGCGGGAAAATAAAACGAAAAGCGGAGGCGTAGGCCTCCGCTTTTTTTATTTACTTACAGGGCAGCTTTACGACAATTTTCTTGTACTGCTTTTCAGCATCCCGATGCACACCGGGTGCGTGGGCATCCTCAGGATACACCACATAGCAGTAGCCGGGGCGAATGTCGATGAGGTCGCAGGAACCGGCGAAATGCCAGACATCCTTCACATCGTTGTAGGGCTTGGCAGGTTCCAGCGTTGCCAAAGGTGCCCAACCCATGGTCTCGCCGCCTTCCAGAATGTACTGGATGTCCAAGAAATTCTTGTGGGCTTCCAGAATCGCGCCCTCAGCAGGCTTTGTGGTGATGTTCTGCACCAACACACGGCCGCCGCACTCCGGCAGGGGGTAGGTAGCGGGTTCAAAATTTTCGAGACCTGCAACCAGATCCATGGCTTCCTTCAAGCCGGGGATTACGGATTCATAACGGGCAAGGTCTTTCCAGGGACAGATAATCATGATAGTTCCTCCTTAATTAAACGGCGTTCGTGCCGTCCAGATGCTGTTGAATGCGGCCAAGGATCATATCCAGCGCCACCAGATTTTTGCCGCCCTCGGGAATGACGAGATTGGCGTATTTTTTGCTGGGTTCTACATATTTTTCGTGCATGGGCTTGACGGTTGCCTGATACTGTGCAAGCACGGATTCCAAGGTTCTGCCACGCTTGGTCACATCCCGCTTAATGCGGCGGCACAGCCGCACATCCGCATCCGTGTCCACAAACAGACGGATATCCATGAGTTCCCGTAGAAATTCGTTCTCGAAAATCAGGATACCCTCTACAATAATTACCGCCTTAGGCTCTAACCGCACCGTTTCGTCGCTGCGGTTGTGCCGGGTGAAATCGTACACCGGGCAGTCAATGGCTTGTCCTGCCCGCAAGGCTTTCAGATGCTCCACCATCAAGCTGGTCTCGATGGCATCCGGCTCGTCGTAGTTCAGGCCGGTGCGCTCCTCAAATGTCAGTTCGTCATGCCGCTTGTAGTAATTGTCGTGGCTCAAAACCGTGACATTTCCCTCAAAACGGGTCATAATATTGTTCATTAAAGTGGTTTTGCCGCTGCCGGTACCTCCGGCAATGCCGATGACGAGAATATCCGATGCCATATGCTGCCTCCTACTGGTTAATAACTAACAAACATGTCATTGCGAGGAACCCCAAAGGGGTGACGTGGCAATCTCATGGTACAGCTCACCGAAAATGCGTGCAGTAACAGACATCGTACCGGGAGATCGCCACGGGCCTGATGGCCCTCGCGATGACATTCTTTTTTTATAGATATAACGCTTGCCCCGGTTCAAAGCCTTGGGGCTTGTAAGTAACCGAACCGATGGGCTTGCCGTCAATGCCGTATTTGGGACTGTATCCGAAAAGGTTTACATAACATTGTAAATCGTCCTTTTCTTCTTCCATTTTCTCCATCACCGCCAAGGTTGCCAGCACATCATCCACCGCCCGGTGGGAATTGACCACCTTGCCGGAGAGGCCGTAGGCGTCAATGGCGTTGCACAGCTTGTGGGGATACGCCCGGCGGTCTTTGTAGACCGTCAGAAGATCCAGCTTGTCCTTGCCTTTCAGGATCATGGGATCGCCGTCCCGCAACAGCATATAATAAAGAAAACTCAGATCAAAATGGGCGTTATACGCCAACAGCAGGGTGTTTCCTGCCAGCATTTCTCCGATGTCCCGGCAGACTCTTGTCTTGGACAGGCCACGCTCCATGATATCTTGGGTGGTGATGCCCGTCAGATTTTGAATCACCTGCGGAACGGAATTGCCCGGCGTCAGGCTCACCAGCTCGTCGTATTCCCGGATCACCACCGGCTGGCCGTTTTGGTTTTCCACCACAACAGCGGCGAATTCAATGATCTCATCCCGGGAGAAATTCAAGCCGGTGGTCTCGGTATCAAACAGCACCAGACGGTCATATTTTTCAAAAAGTGCGGAAAACTTACCCATAGTACTCTCCTTTGACAAGCAGGGATGCCCGGTGGAATTTGCTTCGGGATTCCTTTTGCAGACGGAATTTGGCCGCCAACGCTTTTGTCCATAGGAGGGCTGCACTTTCACTGCCTGCCTTGAATTCCACTTCCAGCTCGCATAGGGGGATTTCCCTGCCACCGCCCATCAAAACGCCCTCATCCAAGGCGATTTCCACGGTGCAGTCCCCAAGCTGGAGTGTTTTTGCCCGACGGGTGAATTTTGCACCGCACACCGGATGCAAATTTTCAAAAGCAATGGGTGTTCTGCCGGCATCGGCAAACAGCTTCGCTACCGTTTCCGCGCACCATGCCGCCGAAATTTCCCATTCTCCCCGGCCCAAGCCGGCAATGGGAGTTTTCATGGTACAAACGGAAATGCCGTTTTCCATGCGCCGACGCAGGGTGCAATGCTGTGCCGAAAGCGTGCCGTCCTCTGTGTCGAAATAGGTGGTTTCCATGGAAATGGTCTGCCAAGAATCCCACATCTGACTAAAGGCCGCCAGTTTTTCCGGGGTTGCCACATATTTCAGTTCCAATTCCCGTCCCATGGGCCACCTCGCTTCGTCATTTTTTGCATTATATCAATTTTTTTGGGAAAAGTAAAGCAGGACACTGAGAAAAACATGCTGTTTTGAAGTGGTTCAGAAATGAGTAATTTTAGGTATGTCATCGCGAGGCCTGCAAGGCCGTGGCGATCTCCCGGTACAATGTAACAATTCAGAAGAGTCTACCAGGAGATTGCCACGTCGCCATTTTTAATGGCTCCTCGCAATGACATATAGTGAGAGGGGGTGTCGAAAATGCGGCGGATATTGTCCATAATTTTATGTTTCAGCCTGTTGGCCTTTCCCTCTGCCCGGGCGGAAGAAACAAAATATGTGGCGCTGACCTTCGATGACGGCCCGTCGGGTCGCTTCACCCGTCGGCTTTTACAGGGATTGGACGAGCGGGATGTGCAGGCTACATTTTTGCTGTGCGGCTATCGGTTGAAGCTTTACCCGGAATTGGCACAGCAGATATTTCATGCCGGCCACGAAATCGGTCTGCACGGGTACAGCCATGACAATATGGCCAAAATGTCCTATCGGGAACTGGTAAGAGAGATTTCCGATACCCGGAAATTGCTCCCATATGGGTGCAAAGCCGTGTTTTTGCGCCCTCCGGGCGGAAATTGCACAGCGTTGGTTTCTCGGGTGGCCGCACAGGAAAAGCTTGCGCTGCTGCTGTGGTCGGTGGACCCCCGGGACTGGGCGGTGCATGATGCGGCGGCGGTGGAAGCGGCGGTGGTCAGTCAGGTGCGGGACGGGGATGTGATTTTGCTCCATGACCTTTCCGATTCTTCTGTGGATGCGGCATTGGCCATCATTGACCGCCTTCATGAGGAGGGCTTTGTGTTTGTCACCGTTTCTCGTTTGGCCCAGCTTCGCGGCACGGCAATCAAACCGGGCCAAACCTATCTGGCTTTTCCTTGACACCGTTTTCTTCCTTTGCTATACTAAGAAAAAAACGGAGGATATGCCATGAAACGCACGGATTATATCAGTTGGGACGAATATTTTATGGGCATCGCCATGCTGGCGGCCAAACGGAGCAAGGACCCCAATACCCAAGTGGGTGCCTGCATTGTTTCCGAGGACAATATCATCATCTCCACCGGTTATAACGGCATGCCCAAGGGCTGCTCCGATGACGAGTTTCCGTGGGGACGGGATGGAGACGATGCCAAGTATCCCTATGTGGTCCATGCGGAGCTGAACGCCATCCTCAATGCCAACGGCCGTGACCTGCGGGGCAGCCGGGTATATGTGGCGCTGTTTCCCTGTAACGAGTGCGCCAAGGCCATCATTCAAAGCGGCGTGAAGGAAGTGGTGTATCTGTCCGATAAGTACAGAGATTCCATGGGCAACATCGCTTCCAAGCGGATGCTGAGCGCCGCCGGCGTGAAATTTACCAAGCTGGAAAGCAATTTGAAAGATTTGACCATCAGCTTCGTCCCGGAAGAGGAAAAATAAACCTTCCCCTGGATTTAAAAAAGCCTGCACAGCTTTCTGTGCAGGCTAATTTTATGTCTTTCTCTGGAATTTTTCCTTACATTTGGGACAGGTAATCATGATTTTACCTTTGCCCCGGGGTACGCGCACCGGCTGGCGGCTCTTGGGGCAGTCGAAATACCGATGCTGCCGATCCTTAATCCGGTCGAGGAACATCAAAAACCGACGGTTTTCCCGATAACGCTTATAGGTGTTCCGGGAAAAGGTGCGGAAAAGCGCCCAGATCATCAAAATGTAGGAACAGATCATCAAGATCCAATTCACCAAAGGGAACCGGATGAATACAGAAATCAGACACAAAACCACACCTGTGCCAAGAATCCACATATTCAGCTTGTCCGTGCCGTAACGGCCCGTCATAAAACGCAGAAACCACTGCTTGATACGATTCATAGGATGATGCTCCTTTTGCCTTTACAATCGTAGGGGCGACTATTAGTCGCCCGCGGGCGGCAGGTTGCCGCCCCTACATAATTTATTATAGGCCAATTTTTACTTACTTGCAACCACAAAGACCCATTGTTTACGAAAATTTCATTTTAATACCGCAAGCATCGCTGCAACCGCTTTTCCGCCCGATGGAGCGTCCGGCAGACGGTGCTTTTGTTTACGCATCGGGCTTCGGCAATCTGGCAAATATTCAGGCCCTGAAAGTAGTAGGCCAGCACCGTTTCCCGTTGCAAAGGCGTCAATTCCTGTTCAATCACATTTTTGACCCGTTTGAGCTGGGTTTCCCGTGGCAGACGGGGCCCTTGGTAGTCGTTAAAGAGTGTATTTCTCACTACGGTAGTACCCCCTTTCGTAATAGTGTGCGGTGAGCTCCGCCAGTTCGTTCATTTGGGTGAGCATGGGGGTCAATTCGGCAATGCGGCGTTTCAGATGCCAGATTTCCTCCGGATCATCCGTCGTCGCCAGAGCTTGCCGGAGCCGGCGCAGTCGTGCCCGCAACAGCGCCGCGGAATGTTCGTATTCCCGGCTCATTTCCTGCAAGGTCATAGCCGTTTTTCACACCGCAGACAAATAAGACTGGGGGCATACAGCTCCCCGCCGCATTCCGGGCAAAAGGCGGCAGGTTTTTGCGCTTGGCTGTCTATGTATAAAATAGGTTCTATTTTGGTTGACATAACATTACCTCCTCTTTGGTGTACTGGGATCACAGCCCTATTTTATTACACGCAGTGTGTGATGTCCGTCGAAATGTGTATGCGGCAAATTCCTGCAAAATTTTCCTCACAGATTTGCTATGCTGTAAGCACAAACGGGACTGAGGGGGATTACGATGTTAGGTGCGCGAATTGCGGCCT
>JAZORJ010000077.1:0-4696 GCA_045656525.1 Faecousia sp.
CATCAACGCCTTTGCGCTGGGGGCACAGCTGACCAATCCTCGGGCAACGATCTATCTTCGCTGGTCCTGCCAAAAGGGCTCGCACCAGCAGGATTTTGTAAACGATGGCATCCGGGTGATTTCCAATCGGGATGTTCCAACGGAAAATCCTGCCTATCTGAGCTTTGGCAATTACGGCACCTACTGGCTGGACGATCACGACCATTGGGAGGCCATCGGTTCTCCCGTCTGGGTCTGGGGCCGATTTTACGAGAATATTATTTCTTCCATGCTTTCCGGTGCGTGGGACAAGGAAGAAAATCCCCACAAGGCCATCAACTACTGGTGGGGTATGGACAGCGGTGTCATCGATATTGAACTGTTCGACCGCCTGCCGGTGGGCCTGTGGGCCTTGGCAGATATGCTGCGGGAGGGTATAAAAATCGGCACGGTTGACCCGTTCCGCCGCCGGATCGTGGATCAGCAGGGCACCGTCCGCAACGACGGAAGCAAGACCCTGAATCCTGACGAATTGTTGTATATGGACTGGCTGTGTGACAATGTCATCGGCCGGATCCCGGAATTTGACGAGGTAGAGCCCTTCGCTCAGCCCATGCTTCGGGAGCTGGGCATCCACCGGGACAGCATTCCCATGGAAAAGGAGGGATCGCTGTGAGGATTCTAGCCGTATCCGACGAAGAAAGTCCTGCTCTGTGGGAATATTACACTCCCGGAAAATTGAAGGAGTATGACCTGATCCTGTCCTGCGGTGACCTGAAAGCGGATTACCTGTCCTTTCTGGTGACCATGGCTCGGTGTCCGGTGCTGTATGTCCACGGCAACCACGACGAATCCTACGACCGCCATCCCCCGGAGGGTTGCGACTGTATCGAGGACAAGCTGGTAACCTATAACGGCCTGCGCATTTTGGGCTTGGGCGGTTGCCGGCAGTATCATCCGGGAAAATTTCAGCATACGGAGGCCCATATGCGCCGCCGCATCCGCAAACTCCACCGGCAGATCAAGAAAGCCGGCGGTGTGGATCTGGTGCTGACCCATGCCCCGGCACAGGGATTGGGAGACGGACAAGATCCGGCCCATAAAGGCTTTGAAGCCTTCCGGGAACTGCTGGATCAGTACCACCCTCAATATCTGGTGCACGGACATGTACATTTGCGCTATGCCTATGGTACCCAGCGCACCATTACCTATGAAAACACCACCATCATCAACGCCTGCGAGCGTTATGTACTGGATATTCCCGACCGGGACTTCCCTCCGGAACAGAAGGGCAAGCTCCTCTGGAAGGGGAAAGCTTTATAAAGGTTTTGACACAAAGAAAGAAGGTGATCCTTATGGCGTTTGAAGGTTACAGCCCCGAAACTGTGGATTTTCTCTGGGGCATCCGCCTGAACAACAATCGGGAATGGTTCACAGCACATAAAAAGGAATATGTGAAGCATCTGTATGAACCCACCAAGGCCATAGGCGCCCACATCTTTCAGCCTTTTTTGGACAAAGCAGGTACACTTCTGAAAGTCAGCCGGATCTACCGGGATGCCAGAATGCACCATCCTGTACCCTATAAGGAGAGCCTGTGGATCTGCATCCGGCAGGATGTGGAGTGGTGGGCGGAAAATCCCTGCCTGTTCTTTGAGATCAACCCCGAAGGGGTGGATTACGGCTTTCTGTTTTGGAGTCCCAAGCCGGCAGTGATGAAGGCGTTTCGCCGTAAGATCGCCCAAAAGCCGGAGGCCTTCTTGAAAATCATTTCCAAGGCGGAAAAGGATACGGGGCTGACCCTTTCCGCGGAAGAATATAAACGCCCCGAAGCCTGCCCGGATGACCGGTTGGCGCGTTTTTACGGTTGGAAGACCCATCTTTGCCTGATTCGCCACGAGGATTTCAGTCCGGAAACCTTCGGCCCGGAATTAGGCGATCGGGTGCGGGACTTCTTGGAACAACTCTTTCCCCTTTATGACTACTTCACCCAAATTGGAGGAGAAACATTATGAAAAAGACTGTTTTTACCGGCATGGCCACCGCTTTGGTCACCCCCATGACTCCGGAGGGTATCGACTATGAGGCCTTTGGCCGTTTTATTGATTTCCAGATTGACAGCGGCATCAACGCCTTGGTTGTCATGGGCACCACCGGCGAAAATGCCACCATCGAGCATCTGGATCAGACGGAAGTCATCCGCTATGCTGTGGAGCGTGTCGCAGGTCGTGTGCCGGTCATCGCCGGTACAGGCACAAACAATACTGCCCATGTAATCGAAAGCACCAAGCGGGCCTGCGAAGCCGGTGCGGATGCGGTGCTGGTGGTTACGCCTTACTATAACAAAGCAACACAGAACGGACTGATCGCCCATTTTACCGCTGTGGCGGATGTTTCCACCGTTCCGGTGATCCTCTACAATGTCCCCGGCCGTACCGGCTGTAATCTGCAACCTAAGACCTTGGCGGTGCTGGCAGAGCATCCCAATATCGTTGGTCTGAAAGAAGCCAGCGGCAATATGGCCCAGTTCATGGAGATCATGCGCCTTGTGGGCGATAAGATCGCGGTTTACTCCGGCGAAGATGCCCTGACCGCTCCCATGATGAGCATGGGCTGCAAGGGCGCGATCAGCGTGCTGAGCAATGTAGTTCCTGCCAAGGCAGTGGCTATGACGGATGCCGCTCTGGCCGGCAATTTTGAAGAAGCCGCCCGGTTGCAGCTTGAAATGATCCCCCTGATCGACGCCCTGTTCAGTCAGGTTAACCCCATCCCCGCCAAGGCGGCAGTGGCTGCCATGGGCTTCTGTCAGGACTATCTGCGTCTGCCCCTGACTCCCATGGAAGAACCTTTCCGTACCAATCTGTACGAGCAGATGAGAAAGCAGGGGGTTCAGGTATGAGAGCCATCCTTTGCGGTGCCAACGGCGCCATGGGAAAACTGATCGATGCGCTTCTGGGCGATAAGGTGGTCGGCCGGGTGAGTATCGACGGAGAAAACAATGTCCCCAAGACCTTTGCAGAGCTTGGGGATGTGAACGCCGATTTGATTATTGATTTTTCCCATCACACCGCCATTGCCGATGTGATGGCTTACGCCAAGGCCCATTCCTGCGCTGTGGTGGTGGGTACCACCGGCCACACGGCAGAGGAAAAAGAGATCATCTATCAGACCGCTGAGACCCTGCCTGTTTTCTATTCCGGAAATATGAGCTTGGGTATCGCGGTGCTGTGCCGTCTGGCCAAACAGGCCGCCGCGGCATTCCCCGAGGCGGATATTGAGATCGTGGAAGTGCATCACAACCGCAAGGTGGATGCCCCCAGCGGTACGGCCCATATGCTTTTCAACGCCATCCGACAGGTGCGTCCCCATGCGGTGGAAGCCTGCGGCAGAGCCGGGGAGGGCAAGCGGAAAAAGGATGAGATCGGCATTGCTTCTCTGCGCATGGGCAATGTTGTCGGCGTGCACGAGGTGCATATCTGCACTCCCAGCCAGACCCTGACCCTGCGCCACGAGGCCGGTTCCCGGCAGATGCTGGCCGAGGGTGCTGTGGATGCGGCGGTGTTCATGGAAGGAAAGCCCGCCGGCCTGTACACCATGGAAGAACTTTTGGAGGCCAAGTAATGCGCGTACACTACATGAACGGTGCGGGCAATGACTTTATGGTCATCGATGCCCGGGGGCAGAAAATGGATTTTGCCCACCTTGCCGTAGAGTTATGCAAACTAACCGGTGCGGACGGCTTCATGGCTGTGGATGAATCGGATACTGCGGATTTCCGCCTGCATTTTTACAATTCCGACGGCACCCGGGGCGAGATGTGCGGCAATGGCGCAAGATGCATCTGCCGCTACGCCTACGAGCTGGGTATTGTGAGAGAGGAAATGGCGGTGCAGACCGATGCGGGCATTGTTGTCGGCCGGCGTATCAGTGAAAATATCTACCGGGTGCAGTTAAATCTGCCCTCTGTGATAGACCTGACACGACTGCCCAATGCCGCTTATGTGGAGCTGGGCAATCCCGGCGTGCCCCACAGCGTTACGGAAATTCCCGGCCTTAGCTGGGAAATGCGGGATGAGCTTCGGGAATTTGCAAAAAATATGCGCAGTAACCCGGCATTTCCCAAGGGCGCAAATGCAAACCTGTACACTTGGGTGAACGATACCGCCGTTCGTATCCTCACCTTTGAGCGGGGCGTGGAAGACTACACCTTGGCCTGCGGAACAGGCTCTGCTTCTACTGCGGTTACCCTTTGGAAAGAGGGCGAAGTACCCGGCGGTGTGCTGACGGTGAAAAATCCCGGCGGCGACCTGACGGTGACCGTGGAAAGTGCTGACGGAAAAATTACAGCCCTTCTTCTGGAAGGCCCGACCCAGATCGTAAAAATCATAGAGCAATAAAAAACGGGAGGATACCAAGGGGTATCCTCCCGTTTATGTATTTCTTACAGGTTGTTCAAAATCTTGATCAGATTCTGTGCGGCGCAGTCAAAAGCGGCTTCTTTGGATTCAAAGGCCATGTGGCCCACATGGCTGGTTTGGCCGTCCTGCTCCAAATCGGCAAGACCGTCAAAAACTGCCAGATGGGGTTCCAAAGTGAACAGTCTACCACCCTGCTGGGTATACATTTTCACGATTTCAGGCACATGGCCGTCGCCGGTGCCGGGCAGAACCACAGTGCCGCCATACAAAGAGTCCTTGATGTGCATGTAGGTAATATA
>JAZORJ010000078.1:0-7452 GCA_045656525.1 Faecousia sp.
ATACCTATATGGAAATGGGTCTTGCGGCAGTGGAATCCTTTGACTCCACCCGTTTTTCCGTGGATTTCGACCAGATGGAAGAAAAAGAAGCCGAAAAGGCCATGCGTCAGGGCAAAATCTCCGCATTCATCCAATTTCCTGAGGGCTTTATGGACGAAGCCATGTACGGCAACATCCTGCCCATAAAATTCGTCACCAGCGTGGGTGCGGACAGCTTGGTATCCATGGTCAAGGAAGAACTGACGGGAATCGTGGAGATCATGATCGCCCATACTCAAAAAGGCATCTACGGTGCCGGTGCTGCGGCGGGTGCCCATGGTGGCAGCAGCGGTGCGGCCATTGGCGGAATCAGCCTGCAATATGTGGATTTCATCATCTCCCGGGCGAAAGCCTACCGTGTGACGGAAGCCGGTGTGTTTGACGGTTTGGGGATGGATGGCTATCTGGTCAGCGGCTTGGGCATTGTGCTGTTTATGCTGATCTGCCTGATTTTTGCCCCGGTGATGATCCGCCGGGATCATGCCATGGCCAGAATGCTGAAATCCCGGGCACGACCGGTTACATGGCAGGTCCTGTGCGATTTTGCGGTGTATATGGTGGGACTTTTGGGCATCGCCTGCGTGGTTTTGTTGCTGCTGCTTATTCGTCCCGAAGCCCAGATCTCTATGGAAATGATTCTGCAATGCCTGCCCATTGTGTTCTCGTTGGGTGCCATGAGCTTTTTGATGTACGAAGTGGCCTCGGATCTGATCAGCGGTGTGCTGATGCAGTTTTTTGTCACATTGGCGCTGTGCTTCGTGTCCGGCTGCTTGTATCCCATCACCTTTTTCCCGGAGGTTGTGCAGAAAATTGCCGGTTTTCTGCCTACGGGCATTGCCCGGGAGCAGGTGGGAAATTGCATTCTGGGCAACACTTCCCCCGAAACTGTTGGGGCACTTTTGGGCTTCGGCTGTCTGTTCCTGACCGGAGCGGTACTGATTCGCAAGGCCAAGGTGGCCGGAGTCAGGGGGTGACAGGATGAGAAATATTGGAAAATGGTTTCTTCTGCTGAATAAGCGGCTGTATAAAAAGGTGACATTCCTTTTGATTTTGGTGCTTATTCCGTTGCTTGTGATGGGCTACGGTGCAGTGGCCCGGGAGGAAAGCGGTCTGTTTACCGTTGCACTGGCTTGTGAGAAGGAAGACCCCACAGCCGGGCAAATCATGCAGGAATTGAAGGACGGAAGCAATCTGATCCGTTTTGTGATCTGCGATGACCCGGAAACTGCCAAGGCTATGGTCAATGGCCAGCGGGCGGATGCGGCTTGGATCTTTGACGGCGATCTGGAAGAAGCCATCAAACGGTTTACGGTAGATCCGGCCAGAAAAAACGCCTTTGTCCATATTATTGAGGGCGAAAGCACCGTTCCCTTGAAATTGGTGCGGGTGAAGCTAAGCGGTGTGATTTTTGTTAGAAGCTCCCGAGCCTAGTTTCTGGATTATCTGCGGCAAAATGTACCGGAAGTTAAGGATGCAACGGACGAAGAGCTGTTGCAGTACTATGATAATTTTGCGGCAGAAGCCACATTTTTCGAGTTTGCCTATCTGGATGGCGGAAGCAGAACAGAAGATGCCCCGGAGGTCAACTATCTGCTGTCCCCGGTACGGGGATTGCTGGCGGTGGTGATCGTTCTGGGTGGACTGGCGGCGGCCATGTACTACATGCAGGATGAAAAAATGGGAACATTTTCTCTCGTGCCCCAAAAACGAAAAGCCCCGGTGGAATTCGGCTGTCAGCTGATTGCCGTTGTGAATGTGTCCGTGGTTGCGCTGATTGCACTGGCACTTTCGGGACTGACCGTAGGATTGGGACGGGAATTGCTGATGCTCCTGCTCTATACCCTGTCCACCGCTCTGTTTTGTATGCTCCTGCGGCGAATCTGCGGCAGTGTCGGTGTTTTGGGTACGCTGCTGCCTATGCTGGTGGTAGGCATGCTGGTGGTGTGCCCGGTATTTTTCGACTTTGGTGCGCTGCGCTATGTGCAGTACCTGTTCCCACCTACCTACTATATCCATGCAGCCAATTCCGACTATTATTTGACCATGCAAGTGGTCTATATTGCTGCTTTGCTGGGAGCGTATACCCTGACGGGAAAACTCCTGCACAGACAATAATAAGAACCCCCGATGTATGTGCTACATCGGGGGTATTTGTTATGTATCTTACAGAATGCCGCGAGCCTTGATGTTTTTGATACTTCTTTCCAAGCAGTCCATGGAATCTTCCTCGTAGGAATGGTCCTGCTCCACCAGCGCATGCTCACAGCCGACCTTTTTCAGAGCGGCAAAGTAGTCATCGTAGGGAAGCTTGCCCTCATAGATGGGGCGCAGATGGACGACGCCGATCATATCGCTGCCTTCCGGCTTGTCCAAATAGTCCTTCAAGTGGATACGGGACAGGCGGCCGGACAGCATGTCGATCATTTTCAGTACATCCTGATTGGCGTAGGCTGCCCAGCCAAGATCGAAAGTGAAGTCGATGGAATCCTCGGGGAAGTCTTCCAAAATGCGCTCAATAACATCCTTGCCGTCCAGCTTGTCGAATTCAAACCAGTGGTTGTGGTACATGAATTTTGCGCCCAGATCCCGCATTTTCAGCGCTACAGGCAGGAAAGCCTTGCGGAATTCTTCGTAACCTTCCATAGAACCGCGCCAAGGACCGGGAATGCCGCCGATGCCGATGTGCTTACAGCCAAAAATAGCATGCTCTTTCACGACGGTTTCGGTTTCCTCTCTCATCCGCACAGTGTTGGAGTGGGTCAGGGCACAGATCAGGCCGTTTTCTTGCAGCTGATCCCGCATCCATTCCGGTTCGTAGGGACAGGTGCCGGATACCTGCACGGAGGTGTAACCCATTTCGGCCACCTTTTTCAGGGTGGCGGCCAAATCGTCCAGAGTTTGTGTGTGCTGACGCACGGTGTAAAGCTGAGCGCCTAAATGCATAAGATTCCCTCCAAAAAAGATTTTTCTTCATTATAGCACAAAACAATTTTCGTTGCAACCGATTTTAAAGGGCGGACAAAAACCCGCAATTTGCAGAAAAACATCCAAAATATAGAAAAATTAGCCATCTATGTTGCCTTTGGAGAGAAAAGTGTAAAATTTTTGTACTTTATGCCTTTTTTAACAGAAAAAGAAAAAATTGAATTTAGGGCTTGCAATATTGTGGTTAGTAGTGGTATACTATAAGCAATATCTTTGGATAAAATCAGGGGTACTATCCCCAAATCCCGTACCGGAAAGGTATAGATGTATATATTAGGAGGAATGACAAGTGGTTCGGATGCAAAAATATGGCAAACGCAGCTTGGCGATGCTGATGGCGGTATTGATGCTGTTTTCCAGCTTCAACACCGGCATTCTGGAACTGTCCAATGCGAATGCCACAGAAACAGAATCCATCACGGACGGCGAGTTGCTCGCACAGAACTACGCACTTAGCGATGGTGAGAAGGCCTTACTGGAATCCGGCCTGCTCAGCGAGCAGACTTATTACTATGAGGTGAAGCCTACCGCTGAGGATGATCTGGTGACGGTTGACCCCGAGGGCAAGACCATTACCGCAAAGACCTTTACACATAAGGACTTTGTGTGGTATCCCAAGGAAGCAACGGTTATCAGCGGTGAGAACAATGAGGCGGTTGCCCTGAAGGAAGATGCCGGCAAGTATGTGGGCTCTTTCAAGATGGAGGGGAACACCTACTCTGTTCAGGTTACATACGAGCTGCATATTAATGTTGCACAGGCCGAGCAGGAGAAGCTGCTTCAGGTCGGTGCTGACCTGAAACAGGGCTTGAATACTCTGGATAAGCTGGCACAGCTGGAAGGCTTGCTGGATACCCAGCCGGAGGGCATGGATGTCTCCGCCAGAGTATTGCTGCAGGAAGTGATTGAAGGCCTGATGTCTTGGGTTGAGGGTATTGCTACCCCCATTCCCGGCTTGACCTTCTATTATCCCGGTGCGTGGGCTGCGGATGAGGTGAAGTCTGCCCCCGTGAAGGCTCTGCATAAGCAGATGGTGAACAACGGCGGCAACCTGGATCTGTTTGTGATGCTGGCTGATTACAGCGCTGCACCCAGCAAGACCGCATACTTGATGAAGTACGGCGAGAAGCTGCTGGTTAAGGCCGAGGAAACCGCAGGTTATTTGGAGCAGATCCTGGCTGAAAAGGATGTTGTTCTGTCCATGATGGATGTTGCCAGCGGTATGGGCATCCAGATGGGCATGGAAAAGGCCAATCTGGAAGAGTTCTACAAGAGCATCGGTTATGTGCTCAACGGTGTGGATAACAGTGCCGTGAAGTTTGCCGGCTTGAAGGCTGTGACCGCAGAGCCTATGGCAATTCTGAGCAACTATCCCTTCGTTGCAGATATGGATGCAGCAAAGTTCGCCAGACTGGACGCTCTGGCCAAGAATCTGCCTGACACTGCAACAGAAGTGACCGTTGTTGAAAAGCTGCTGGCTGACTCTGCAACCATTCAGGTCAACATGAACCGCCAGAATGTCACTGTCAAGGTAGTGGCAAATGTGGTGGAGCGCAACAGCATCAACAGCGATGAGCTGAAAACACTGGTCAGCGACAAGTCCGCGCTTGTTACATTGAACAAGGGCGTGACTTATGATGTAGTGTGGGATGCCATTGTGCAGACCGGCGTGATCGCAGATGCGCTGGCAGGCTGGGAAGAGGCTTATCAGGTTGGTGACAGCTTCTACACCTACGCCGTTCAGGGCATGAAGGATACCGACGTTCTGGATAAGGACGTGGAGATCACCATTGTTTATACTCCCAAGAACTACACTGTCAGCGGTGTGGATGGACTGCCTGCCTCTGTGCCTTACGGCTACAACATGGCTCTGCCCAAGCACAACGACGACAAGCAGGTTTATGACTATAAGATCAACGGCGAGTTCTACCGTCAGGGTTCTGTTTACAGAGTTGTAGGCGATACCCAGATGGTTCGCACACAGGGCGAAGCATGGAATGATATTGCATGGGGCGAAGCAGTTTCCCACGCAGTCAGCAGCAAGGCTGCTGCCGTTCTGACCAGCAAAGCACTGGATACCGGCATTCTGGCAATCCGCAACCCCATTATGGAGGGCGGAATTACCCTGCAAAGCAATTTGGACGGCACTACCACAGTCAGCGCCATTACCCAGGACTCCGGTGTTGAGGGTATGCCTTGGGTACCTGCTCGGGCTTACTATCTGGTTGACGGCCAGAGATACCCCGTTACCAACTTTGTTTTGGGCGTGGGTACTTTCGATGCAGTCGAGTACGACAGCGTGGAAGTGGAGTATGCCCTTTCTCTGAACGGCATTATCGCTGACGCACAGCTGCTGAACATCCTCAACCTGCCCGGCGTTCTGGCAGCAGAGGCCAAGGAGCAGAAGGAAGTCCTGAACAAGTTGTCCGGCATGAAGGGCAGCTTGGAGCAGCTGGCATCCAACATCAACGCTCTGAAACTGCTGTTGGAGGGTGAAACCCTGAGCACCGAAGGCAAGGCCGCTCTGCGGATGCTGATCGACGAGTGCTACAACACCCAGACCAAGCAGATGTACCTGTACGAATACTTGCAGGCCTATGAAAAGTACGGTCTGGTATGGTACTACGCAGGCAGCAACTACGAAACCTTTATCAATGAGTTTGAGAAGCTCCGGGACGGCATGAACGATTTCCTGGATGCAACTCCGAACCTGAAATCCCTGCTGGAAGACCTGAACTATGGCGAAAAGTACGACATGGTAGCAGGTGTGCGTGAGGATTTGAATGCCCTCACCATGCAGGCTCCCAATGCAGCCATCGTCAGAACCGCTTCCAACGAGCAGCTGTCCGTATTGGTCGCTGCTATTGAGAATGCTTCTGCTGACGAAGTGTACAGCAGCGTTCCCAAGATCGAGAGAACTGTGGTCCGCAGCAAGAAGGCTGACAACAGACGCTCTGTGACCATCAATGTATTTGTTGACGGCAGCGTCATGAATACATTTACACTGGTGTTCAAGCACGGTCAGGTGTTGAATGCATCCCACATTCAGAGAATGCTGGATGCGCTGACAGAAATGAACGGTGCTTTGACCATCGACAAGCGCTTCTATAACTACACCGCTACTGCATGGCCCGAGGTGGGTTATGTAGTGGGCGAGGACTTGATTCTGAATTTCGCTTACACCATGAAGGAAATGGATGTCATCGTCGAAGGCGTTGGCTCCATCGGCAGCTTCACCGTTGAAAGCGGCAAGATCAACCTGCCCGCTTGCGGTGACGAAGGCTTCCGCTACCGTTACATCATTGACGGTGAAGTGATCAATACCTACAATGCTTCCGTGGAATACACACTGTCCATGGATCAGAAGCTGTTCCTGATGAACGGCGGCACCATCCGTCGCGAGACCATTAACCTGACCCGTCAGGACTTTGTGGACTTTGTCGCAGGCCTGAATGACGGTCTGGTAAAGGAAGGCGCAATCGGCGGCGCAGCATTCATCCCCATGGTAGATGCGAACGGCAACTATGCCATCGTGCTGAAGGTCTCTCCCCTGTCCGCTGACTTCAAGGCACAGCAGTTTGCAATCTCCGTAGCACAGTCCATCATCAATTCCAGCTACACCTATATTGATATGGGCGGCTACGACATGCGTAACGATACCTCTTTCCATCTGCAGGGCATCCTCAATGCACTGCTGGATTCCGGTTTCTCCCTGAACGATCTGGAAAAGGCAATCAACGCCAATGGCACCATTAACAATATGACCCTGCCCGGTCATACCCTGATGACCGAAGTTCTGGATCAGGTCAGCATCCCCAATGCGGATAAGTTGGGCGGAAAGCTGATCGAGACCGATCTCGATTTGGCAACCTCCGCTAACGGCAAGGCCACCAACGTAAAGCTGTACGTCACCCTCAGTGATGACGGTTCCGGAAAGGGCACTTACAGCACGCTGGATAAGGGCTTGGCAGCCGTTACTCCTTATGTAAATATCCACATGGTCGACGGCAGCGCCAACTTGGTGCTGAACCTGCCCGACAAGGCATACGAGGCATTCCTGGCTGCTATGCTGGGCGCCGGCAATGTTGAGCTGGGTCAGGTCAACAACCTGGATTACGAGGGCTGCATCACTTATCTGTACGGCCTCATCAAGCCCCTGCTGGATGACGAAAACATCACCGCTGAAACCTTCGAAAATACCATCGGCGTATTTGGCAAGGATGTGGATCTGCAGGGTGTACAGAAGGCACTGGATCTGATTTACAATATTCTGAATCATGTCCATACCAATGTGGAGTACTCCAACGCAGTTACTGTTGGCAATGTATATCATCAGGATATTGCTTATCCTGCGGATAACCTGCTGAATAAGCTGCCTATTCCCGATACCCTGTTGCAGGTTATCGCAGAAAAGGGCGGTAAGATCGA
>JAZORJ010000079.1:0-9556 GCA_045656525.1 Faecousia sp.
GCTGATTAGCATGCCCCGTGGAATCAGCGGAAGCTATAATGTCCCTGATGGTGTGATAACCATCGAAAGAGGTGCTTTCAGTAGGTGTGAGAATCTTACAGAGGTAATTATTCCGGAAAAGGTAGAAACGATTGAAGGAAAGGCATTTGCATATTGTACAAACCTGAAGACAGTAAATGTGCCTGAAACGCTGACGACGGTTGGAGAGAGTGCTTTTGAGTATTGCACCAGCCTGACAGATGTCCCGGATTTTAAAAATGTAACTTCCTTAAGTTATCTGCTTTTTAACGGATGTACCGGATTTACTTCCGTTACTGTACCCGAAGGCGTTCAGGAAATTAGCTCATACGCTTTTGGGGATTGCACCTCCCTAACCACAGTCCGGCTGCCTTCTAGCATAAAGAAGATCAATATGCGTGCATTTCAGGATTGCACAGCCCTAAAAGAAGTATATTCCTACGTAAGTAAGGGTGAAATAGAAATCGATAATTTCGGGCATGCCAACGGCTATTTGTTGAAAGCTGAGTGGGTAGTGCATGAATGTACATGGGAAGAGGTCGTAAACATTGAGCCTTCCTGTGAGGGGAAGGAATACATTTGTACAGAGTGCGGAAAGACAAAAACAGAGTGGGGTTATTCCCATGATATTGAAGAGACTTGGAATGCGGATGCCCAAAATCATTGGCAGGCGTGTAAAAAGTGTGGCTATAAACAGAGCTGGCTAGGCCATAACCCCGGCCCGGCGGCGACGGAGGATGCGCCGCAGGTTTGTACCGTATGCGGTTATGAGCTTGCGCCGAAACTGGTAAAGGAAGAACCCCAAAAAGAAGAACAGACCTGGTGGATCTGGGTCGTAGCCGGTGTAGTTCTGCTTGCAGGCGGTGCGACAGCGGCAGACGTAATTCTGAAAAAGAAACGGCAATAAGGAGGTAATCATATGAAAAAACTGAGTGTCATTCTTTTGGGAACTCTGCTGTGCGTTTGCATTGCTCTGCTGCCGATGGAAGCGCAGGCAGCAGAAAAAGAAGGTTATCTTACTTATACCATCACGGATGGGGAAGTTACAATTCAAGAATGTGACAAAGATGCTTCCGGTGAAATTGTGATCCCGGATACCATCGAGGGGTATCCCGTGACGAAAATTGTGGAATTTGCATTCAGTGAGTGCAATGACCTGAGAAGCATCACCATACCAGCCAGCGTGACCAATATTCCTGACGGCACATTTCGTGAAACCAGAGGATTGACCGGTATTTGGGTGGCAAAGGACAATCCTGCATATGCCAGTGACAGCAAAGGTGTGTTATATAGCAAGGATATGAAAAAAGTGCTGGGCGCACCGCTGAAACTGGCAGGAACATATACCATTGCAGATGGGGTAACAGAAATCGGCAAATACGCATTCTTTAGTTGTGCCAGCCTTACAAAGGTAAATATTCCGGAAACGGTTACCAAAATCGGCATGTGTGCATTCACCTACTGCACATCGCTGAAAGCAGCCACCATTCCTGCATCCGTTACGGATTTGGATGGATATGTTTTTTCTAATTGCAGCAGTTTGGAAAGCGCAGTGATTCCTGAGGGAATTACAATCATTAAGTCCAGCATGTTTGATAAATGCAAATCCCTGCGGACGGTGACGATCCCAGATAGTGTAACCGAAATTTGGACATTTGCTTTTGCGGAATGTGAGAGTCTGACGGAGATCAATCTTTCTAAGGTGAAAATTATCGGCACCGCTGCGTTTTACGAGTGCAAGAATTTGACTGCGGTCACATTGGGGGAAGAACTGACACAAATCGGCGACAGCGCCTTCCAAAATGCGGAAAAACTTGCGTCTGTTACATTACCAGAGAGTTTGACCGAGCTCTGTGACGGTGCTTTTTGGGGATGCAGTAGTTTAAAGAGCATTCGAATTCCTGCAGGAGTGACCACTATGGGATCTCTGGTTTTTGCGCAATGCAGAGCGTTGGAAGAAATTTCGGTGGATTCTGCCAATCCCAATTATGTATGCGATGAATACGGCGTTTTGTATAACAAAGACATGACCACGCTTATGGCCGCTCCCCGTAATCTGTCAGGTACATATGCCGTTGCGGACAGCGTAACGGAAATTGAAGGCGATGCCTTTTCCTATGTTAAAAATCTTGAAGCTATCGTTATGCCGGAAAGTGTGACGCGTATAGGTTCTTACGCCTTTACTTCCTGTGATAAACTGACGCATGTGACGATCCCACAAGGTGTGACGGTACTGGAATCAGTGTTTTATCACTGCACCGGTTTGACCTCTGTGAAGATTCCGGAGGGAGTAACGCAATTAAACGCTTACGCATTTGGTGCGTGCCCCAATTTGGAGCGCATAGAAATTCCCTCCAGCGTGACGCAAATAGGATTTAAGGCATTTGTCAGTTGTTTGAAATTGCGTGAAGTAATTTACTATGGCACCGAACAGCAGTGGAATGACATTAAAATCGATGTGTTAAATGATTGCTTGGTGAATGCAACCCGGACTTACCATGTCTGCGACTGGGGTACCGGAGAGATTACTGCGCAGCCCACCTGCAAGCAAGAGGGGTGGAAAAAATATACATGTTCCGGTTGCGGCACGGAAAAGACAGTGAAACTCAACACCCTGGACCACGAACCGGAAGAAACATGGAGTGTTGATGAAAACAAACATTGGAAATCTTGTAAAAACTGTGATTATAAACAGAATTGGGTAAATCATACCCCCGGTCCGGCGGCGACGGAGGATGCTCCGCAGGTCTGCACTGTTTGCGGTTATGAGATCGCTCCAAAACTGGCAAAGGAAGCACCGACCTACTGGATTTGGATTGTAGTGGGTGCTGTTCTGGTTGCCGGAGGTGCGACAGCGGCAGTCATCATTCTGAAAAAGAAACGGCAATAAGCAAAAAGAACCGGGAGAAATCCCGGTTCTTTTTTAGATATTCAGTAAGTTTTGTAGGGCGGATACCGTATCCGGGAATAAGTAATCCTTTAATTCCTCGTCGTTGACCCATTTGAATCCCTCAATTTCGCCGGGACGCGTTTTTGGTGTACCCGTGACCTCACCCCGGAAGAAAACAACCTGTTTTTTAGCAACCGGGGAGATGGGATATTCGATGACTGCGGTGGCAGAAGTGTCTAATGTAGCGGTCAAACCGGTTTCCTCTAATAGCTCCCGTTGCGCGGTCTCCGCTTCCGTTTCGCCCGCTTCCATGTGACCTTTCGGCAAGCTCCAACAGTGGGAAAATGCCTCGAACACAATGAGGTATTCCCGTTCGCTGTTGACCACTCGATAGGGAAGTACCCCACAAGATTTCCGAAACAGGGAAAGGATATAGCTATCAAAATACTGTTCCACAAAATGGACAGCCTCTGCGATCTGTCCCTGATGGAGTACCATTCCTTCTGGGGCGACGATCAGCTTGTCTTCTACATCATTTTTTCGCCGGATCGCGCCAACGACTTGGCCGTCAAAGGAAGAAAGGGGAGTATCGATGCCCAAAATGTAGGCATCCTGATCTTCTCCGTCGCCGCCCATCAGGCCCGGAATATAACCGTAATTGACGGGATAGACCGTGCCCTTGTGGCAATAACCGATGGGACGATCCACAACTACATGGACAGCCTTGCCCAAAAGGTCATTCAGAAATTGCATTCTTGCGGCCATTTGTGTCTCCTTTCTGCAAACAGCACAAAGAAATCAACACCTGTGACGGCAGATAGAACATCCAAGCGGCGTTAAATCCGCTGAAAATGAGGTTGTACAGCCAAGAGCCTTCGGCAATGGGCAGGTATCCGCCGGCAGCAACTTGCAGGCCTATGATGGTATCACACAGGATGAACAGCACAAAACCGATGGGCAGAAGCTTCTGCTTGCGCCACTGAGTAAAGGCGGCAACCGTGTTCATGATCAGGTTCGCATAGTAGCAGACAGAAACCACGGCAAGGGCGTCCAGATTTTCTTTGAGAACAAACACCGCCACCAGAGCAGCCCCCGCAGTCAGCGCAATACGGATCAGCAAAACAGGTTTGCTGGGCTGTTTGCGGTGCAGGTGGATAGCGTATAGCGTCTGTGCGCCCAGAAAGAACACCATACCCCAAAGACGCTGGATGGGGTCGCAGACCACCAGACAGAAGTCCGCCCCCACAGTGCAGGCAAGACCGCCAACGACCAGAGAATTTTTCTTGATACCTTGCAGGGCAAACAAAAAGCAAAGAACGATGGAAAGATAGGATGTGGTGACCAGCGTCTGTCCGCCGGCGGTGAGGATAAAGTAATAGAGAATGCTTTCCAAAAGCAAAAAGCAGATTACGGGAATGCTCTTTTTATATTGCATAGTAGATACTCCTAAAAGGTTCGTTGATTTGCGAATTATAACATGGATATACAAAAAACGCAATGTGGACTTGGAGAGATTCGTTTGCGTTTTCGCCACTGGCGAAATAATGGTTGCGCTCTGGGGGCCGTCGCGCGCAACAGTCCACCGGACTGTTGCATTTAAACTTTCGAATCTCCTCTGCGTGAATGCCATACCAATAAGAAGCACCGCCTTGTGGCGGTGCTTCTTATTGGTGGACTTGAGGAGATTCGAACTCCCGACCCCCACAATGCGAATGTGGTGCGCTCCCAACTGCGCTACAAGCCCAAGTAACACCACAGATTATACTCGTGGTGTTTTTATTTGTCAAGTAGCTACCCAATCACATCTGGGTTACCAGCTCCTCTAAATCCTTGCGTTTCTTTGTGCGCAGCTTATCCTCTGCTTTGGCATAACCGATGGTGATGACAAGGCGCACATTGCCGTCCAGATTGCAGAGCTTTTGGATATCTTCGTTTTCAAACCAACCGAGAATGCAAGTGCCCAGGCCCTGCGCGGCAGCTTCGGCGGTGATATAGGCAGCGGCGATGCCAATGTCGATGGAGCGGTAGTCATTCTTCTTCACTTTTGCGCCCACGGCGGCAGACTTTACATAGGGCTTTTCGGAAATGACCAGCATCACAGGAGCGTGAGCGGCAAACTTATTCATCCCCATGCCCATGCAGGCTTTGGCGACTGCTTTTGCGTTTTCACCACGGCACAAAGAAAAATGATAAGGCTGGCCGTTGCAGGCGGAAGGGGAGAGCCGGGCGGATTCTAAAATGGCGGCAAGCTTTTCTTCCTCCACAGGCCTTGCGGCATCGTAGCTGCGGCAGGATTGGCGGGTTTGGGCGATTTCATTAAAATTCATAATATTTTCTCCTTTAATTGGTGTGATTCGGATGCCTGAAAATGCGTTCGTTTCGATAGTCCCGGGGTGTTTTTCCGTAAATGATCGTAAATTGCTTGGTGAAATAGCTGATGGTATTAAAGCCGACGATGGCAGAAATTTCTTTGATGGGCAGGCTGGTGTGCTTCAAAAAACTGGCGGCTTGGCTGCACCGTTCCCGATTCAAAAATGCGATGAAGGTCATGCCCATTTCCTGACTGAATTGATGGGATAGGTAATCCGGATGAACGGAAAGGGCCTTTGCGGTGTCCTTGACCGTAAGATTGCCACTTAGATTGTTTTTGATATAGATTACAGCCTGATGGGTCAGCGAACTGAGATCCTGATAGGATTGCTCCTGTACAAGGCGGCAGTACTGTTCGATGATATAGGTGCTGAAATGGATAGCAGCATCCGGTGCATTCAGCCGTTCGATCTGCATGCCAATTTCACTGGACAGGCGATCCAGCTCGTAGGGGTGTACGCCGGTTCCTTCCAAAGAGTGCCGCAGCTGTGTATTGAGAATGATGCATTGGTTCTGCATGTTCCGCAAGGGGTTCTGATTGCGGATGAGTGTGTCCAATTTCAGGCTTTTACTCCGCAATGTTTGAAGAGCGAGAGAAAGATTGCCCATTTTAACGGCTTCGGTCAGCGTGCTGCTGGAAATGTAACGATCCTCAATCAGACGGATATGGGAAATGTCCTGCATCTGTCCGGCTTCTGCCAGAAGGGAGAGGGGATCGGCATGGTATGCATGTTCTATCTTTTTAACGGGAACAGGGAAATGGATATCGCAAATATGCCGCAGAAGAATATCCATGAAGCGATAAAAGTCCGATGCACGCATTACAGGGAGATTGTTTGCACCTGCAACAAACTGTTCTATACTTTTGTGTGGAAGATTTTGCTGTTGCAGATAAGCCAGTAAATTGTGGGTTGTATAGTTTTCTGTGGCAACAGGACCTACAAACAGAATTTTCTCAATTGCTTTGCAGGAAAAAATCAGCGCAGCAATTCCCGGGAAGGGTGCAAACTCGTATATATGGTCGCTGTCCAATGCACAAATTTGTGCAACCGCAGGATGGTTTCCAAGATCTGCGCCCAGCCGGGGGGAAATATTTTCCCGAAGGTAAGAGCGTACATCCGCTTCCGTATTCGGCATCAAATAGGCATCAGCGGCGGAAAATAAGGAGGACATTTCCTGTATGATTTTCATTTTTTCCAGCATATGGAGACTCCTTAAAAAGGACATAAGATTTGTTATAGTATATCACAGATTTGTTGTTTCTTCAACCCTTTTCTTTTGATAAAATGTCGTGGTAAGAGAGGATTTCCAAAGGAAATCTTATGAAATAACACAAAGGAGGCATTTCTTGTGAAAATCAAAAACGAAACAAGACCCTTTGGTATTCGCGATAGCATTGCATATGCAGCCGGTGACTTAGGTTGTAATATGAGCTTTGCGTTGAAGGGCACAATGGCACTGTTCTGGACCCAGGTTATGGGTATGAGCGCATGGTACTCTCTGCTCCTGATTATTGTTCAGGTGTGGGATGCTATCAACGATCCGCTGATCGGCTCCATGATCGACGCTGACAAGCGTAAGTATCGCCGCAATAAGTTCCTGCAATACATCTGGGTGGGTTCCATCGGTCTGATTGTGGGCGGCGCATGCTGCTTCCTGCCTTTCCCTCAGGCTCCTGTTTGGGCTAAGTTCATTATCTTTATCGCCGGCTATGTTATCTGGGATGCCTTCTATACCATCGCAAACGTGCCTTACGGCAGCCTGCTGTCCCTGATCTCCAAGGAGCCCGCTGACCGTGCTTCTCTGTCTGCATGGCGTTCCATCGGTTCTATGGTTGGCAATATGCTGCCCATGGTTATCCTGCCTTTCCTGATTTACAATGCTGATGAGTCCCTCAACGGCACCATGGTGTTCGTTGCTGCTCTGGTTATGGGCGTTCTGGGCTTCATCTGCTTCCAGTTCATGATCCGCAACACCACCATCCGTGTGGATACCGAGCTGGAGCTGAACGAGGATCAGCCCAAGTTTAATGTTTGGGAAGCTCTGAAAAACTTCGTTAAGAACCGCCCCGCTGTGGGTGCAACCATCGCTGCTATGGGTATGTTCATCGGTATGCAGGGTGCAGCTACCGCTGTTTCCGTTACCTTCCAGATCTACTTCAAGAACACCGAAATCTCCGGTATCGTGCAGCTGTTTGCTATGATTCCCATTTTGGTCTTCACCCCCTTGGCTCGTAAGATGGTGGTTAAGTACGGCAAGAAGGAACTGTCTGTTGTTGGCGCAATCTGCTCCATCATCGGCGGCTTGGGCTTGTTCATCATCACTCCCGACAACACCGGTCTGGATCTGATTATCTATATCCTCTGCCAGCTGGTTTATAGCTTGGGTCTGGGCATCTACTCCACCGTTTCTTGGGCAATGATGGGCGATGCTATCGACTACAACGAGTGGAAGACCGGAAAGCGTGAGGAAGGCGTTGTGTATTCTCTGCACTCCTTCTTCCGTAAGTTGGCACAGGGTGTCGGCCCCGCTGTTGCATTGATCATTATGCAGGGTATGGGCTATGTCAACAATGCTGTTGACCCTGAGACCGGCGCTGAGTTCATCGATGTTACCCTGCTGAGCTGGGACTTCGCTGTTGAGCTGCGTACTCTGGTTGCTGTTCTGTTCCTGGTCGCTGCTGTGATGCAGTTTATCGGTCTGGGCCTTGTCTACAATCTGGACAAGAAGACTCTGGCAAAGATGAACGAAGAACTGGCAGCACGCAACACTGCTAACTAAGAAAAAATCGCTGCCGCATCCGGCTCGGATGCGGCAGTGTGTCCGAAACATGAAAATTTTGGAGGCTAATCTATGAGACAAATTATCAATGTGAACACCGGTTGGGTGTTCAATAAGCAGAATGAAATCCCTGCTGCGCTGCCTGCTGATTGGGAAAAGGTTGACCTGCCCCATTCTTGGAACGCAGTGGACGGTCAGGACGGCGGTAACGACTACTTCCGCGGCACTGCTTGCTATGCCAAGACCATCACCAAGGCTGAGCTGCCTGTTGCACAGCAGTACTATCTGGAAATCCGCGGCGCCAACTCTTCTGCCGATGTTTATCTGGACGGAAAGAAGCTTGCTCACCACGACGGCGGTTACTCTACCTGGCGTGTGAACCTGACCGAGGAACTGAAAGACAGCAGCCTGCTGGTGATCGCTGTTGACAATGCTCCCAACGAGCAGGTTTATCCCCAGATGGCTGACTTTACCTTCTACGGCGGTATCTACCGGGATGTAAACATCGTTGCGGTTGCAGACTCCCACTTTGATCTGGATTACTACGGCGGCCCCGGCATTCAGGTTACTCCCATCATCGACGGCGCCAATGCCAATGTGGAAGTCAAGGTCTATCTGACCAACATGAAGGACGGCCAGACTGTTCGCTACACTCTGACCGATGCTGAGGGCAATGTGGTTGCACAGACTACTACCGCTGAGACAAAGGTTGACTTCGTGATCGAAAATGTCCATAAGTGGCACGGCCGCAAGGATCCCTACCTGTACAATGCCAAGGCAGAACTGGTTGAGAACGAGACCGTTTTGGACAATGTCGCTACCGCTTTTGGTTGCCGCAGCTTTGAGATTGACCCCGAGAACGGCTTTATCCTGAACGGTGAGGAATACCCCCTGCGTGGTGTCTCCCGTCATCAGGACCGCTGGGGCAAGGGTAACGCACTGAGCAAGGAAGATCATGCCGAGGATATCGAGCTGATCTGCGAGGTGGGTGCTACCACCATCCGTCTGGCCCACTATCAGCACGACCAGTATTTCTATGACCTCTGCGACCAGAAGGGTTTGGTCATCTGGGCTGAAATCCCCTACATCTCCAAGCATATGCCCGGCGGCCGTGAGAACACCATTTCTCAGATGAAGGAACTTATCACCCAGAACTACAACCACCCCTGTATCGTGGTTTGGGGTCTGAGTAACGAGATTTCCATCGGTGGTTCCGATGAGGATCTGTTGGAGAATCACCGCATCCTGAACAACCTGTGCCACGAGTGGGATAAGACCCGTAAGACCACCATCGCAGCAGTTTCCATGTGCAAGATGGAGGATCCCTATCTGCAAATTCCCGACGTTGTCAGCTATAACCACTATTTCGGCTGGTACGGCGGCGATACCACCATGAACGGTCCTTGGTTCGATAAGTTCCATGCTATGCACCCCAACATCCCCATCGGCTGTTCCGAGTATGGTTGTGAGGCACTGAATTGGCATAACTCCGACCCC
>JAZORJ010000080.1:0-13537 GCA_045656525.1 Faecousia sp.
ATGTGGAAGTGGTACAGCTGCAATTGAATTATGTGGACTATGAGGATGACCGGATCCAAAGCCGACTGTGCTATGAGGTCTGCGAGAAACACGGAAAGCCTGTGTTGGTCATGGAGCCTGTAAGGGGCGGCCAGCTGGTAAATATGTCCGAACCCATGGGAAAGATCATCGATGGCTTAGGCGGCGGTTCAAGAGCAAGCTATGCCCTGCGTTTTGCTGCGGGATTTCCCAATGTGATCATGGTTCTGTCCGGAATGGGCAATATGGATATGGTCAATGATAATATCCATACCATGAAGGATTTTAAGCCTTTGAATGATGCGGAGATGGCGGCACTGAAAAAGGCCGCTGCGATATACCGGGGAGAGGAACAGATCCCTTGCACCGGTTGCCGGTACTGTGTTGCGGAATGTCCCCAGAAGATTGTGATCCCGGAATGGTTCGCTGCATTCAATGCCGCAAAAAATGCCAAGACGGATGCCAAATTTGATCAATTGCCCGGCGGCAGAGCAGCAGATTGCGTAAAATGCGGAAAATGCGAGAAAAAATGTCCGCAATTTTTGCCAATTCGTTCCCTTTTGCGTAAGTTTAACAATTCCGGGGAGTGAACGTTATGAAAATCGTTGTAAGTGCCTGCTTGCTGGGTGAAAACTGCAAATATAATGGTGGGAATAATTATTCGGAAGCCATTGCGGAATTTGTAAAGGGCAGGGAAGTGATTCCTGTATGCCCGGAGCGGCTGGCCGGTCTGGGAATCCCCAGAGAGCCCATTGAAATTGTGGACGGTGTAGTGCGCAGAAAAGACGGAACATCCGTTCATGACGCGCTGCGTGATGCGGTGGAGCAGATTTTGGCAGAGCTGAAAGGCCAAGATATCGAATGTGTGATTCTCAAATCCAGAAGCCCCACCTGCGGCGTGAAGCAGGTGTATGACGGAAGCTTTTCCGGCAAGCTGGTGGATGGAATGGGTGTTTTGGCAGCGGAATTACAGAAAAACGGCTATAAAGTTATGGATTCGGAAGATTTTATTTGCAAATAATGGAATCCTGTGATATGATGTGCTTCCCACAAAGGAGTGAACAAAATGGCGATAAATTTAGATAACAAATTAGTGGTTGGTATCTCATCCCGGGCACTTTTTGACCTGGAATATGAGAACACCATTTATGAAGAGCAAGGCTTGCAGGCATACTTAGCCTATCAGCGGGATCACGAGCAGGACATTTTAAAGCCCGGTACGGCATTTCCTCTGATTCGTGCCCTGCATAAGCTGAACGACGGCGATGAGCAGTTGGTGGAAATCATCATCATGTCTAAGAACAGCGCGGATACCAGCCTGCGGATCTTCAATTCCATTCAGCACTACGGTCTGGATATCAGCCGTGCGGCTTTGGTGGGCGGCAATAAGATCGCACCGTACCTCAGCGCATTCCGGACAGGCCTTTTCCTGTCTGCCAACGAGGAAGATGTACAGGAAGCCATCGATGCAGGTGTAGCCGCAGGTCTTATCTGCTCCCACAATGATCTGAACATTTCTTCGGACGAATCTATTGACCAGATTCGTATTGCATTCGACGGTGATGCGGTGATCTTCTCTGACGAGTCGGAAAAGATTTTTAAGGCACAAGGTCTGGAAGCCTTTGAAGAGCATGAGCGTCTGAACGCCCGCAAGCCCTTGCCGGAAGGCCCGTTTGCAAAGCTGCTGACGACCATTTCCCATGTTCAGAAGAAGTTTCCCACGGACAATATGCCCATCCGTACCGCGCTGGTCACAGCCCGAAACGCCCCGGCTCATGAGCGGGTTATCCGCACCTTGATGGCGTGGGGCGTGCGAATCGACGAGGCATTTTTCCTTGGCGGTGTGCAAAAGAGCGATTTTCTGAAAGCCTTTGGCGCGCACATCTTCTTTGATGATCAGGCGGTGCATACCGAGCCGGCCTCCAAGCTGGTGCCTGCGGCCAGAGTGCCCTACAAATCAGAATAAGCTAAAACGCCATGCTGAAAAGCATGGCGTTTTTCTAAGAACAAAAAGAAATGACCCTTGACCGTGTATCTTTCGATTCCATCAGCCAAGGGTCATTTCTGTTCACTCTTAGTATCTAACATCATTGGTTAACCTCACTTTCTGCAAATTAGATGTCACCTTCAAGCGTTTTCGAAATACCTTCCAAACCACTACCTCTAACAAATTCCCTAAGCGTGAATCACTTGTGTGTTGGAACATTTCCCATGTATAAGGAAGGTGCATCTTTGCGGCGTCTTACGGGATGTTTCAGATTTTCCATTCGGCATTCTAAGCAGTTTTTGAATTCTCTACGAGTGTTTTTACTTTACTCTATATGTCCTTATTCAATTCAAATACTGTTTCAATTGGATTGTTGATTGCTTACCTTACTTCGCATTTGCGATTTCATTTGCCAGATCAACTGCCATGAGCTGCCGTAGGGAATTTCCCGTTGCCGATTGGGTTTTCATTACCTGTACATTGGTATCACCCTTTCTGACTATAAAGTACCACAGCCGGATCGCATTTTCAAGACGGAATAGTGCATAAAAAACACATTTGCCCGTCGTGCAAAATACAGATTTATTTTCAAAATAGGAAAAAACTGTTGACAGCGGCCAAATACCCTTGGTACAATAATCCTGTTGGGGCTTTTGCAAGCCCGCTGTAAATGCAATCAATTTACCGCAAAGGAGATAAATATGGAAAACATCAGAATTCAAGACGACCTGTATACCTACGTCAACCAAGCCAAGCTGGAGGAACTGGTAATTCCCGATGATATGCCTGTTGCAGGCGGTTTTGCTGCCCTCAGAGATGATGTGGAAAAGCTGATGATCGGTGAATTTAACACCATGTGCAAGGATGCTGCCTATCCCAACGAATTTCTGGAAAGAGCATGCACTCTGTTCCGTCTTGCTAAGGATGTTAAGCGGAAGAAGAAGCACGGCATTAAGCCTGCTTTGAAGAATTTGGCTGTTCTCAAAAAGCTGGGCACCATGCGTGGCTACAACCTGCACGCTAAGGAGCTGATTTTGAAGGATATCAATATGCCTCTGAACATTATGGTGGAAGCCAATATGAAGGATACCACCCACCACTGTGTGATGATTCAGGGTGCGTCTGTGATTCTGCCCGATGTCTCTTATTATAAGAACGAACAGCAGAGAGATTCCATGCTGGGCATGTGGAGCAGCTTTGCTAAGCAGGTGCTTGCCATTGCCGGTCACAGCGAAGAGCAGTGCGATGCGCTGATCAAGGATACCCTTGCTTTTGACGCCATTATTGCAAAGTATGCTAAGAGTCAGGAAGAATGGTCTGAGTACACCAAGATGTACAACCCCATGAAGACCGGAAGAGTGGCCGGTATGGTCAAGCCTCTGAATCTGAAAAAACTGCTGACTGACATCTTTGGTTTTGTTCCCGAAGAGATTATCGTGACTGAACCCCGCTACTTCAAGAACTTCAAGGAAATCTTCAATCAAGATACCTTTGAAATCTATAAGAACTGGGCTTATGTTACTACATTGATGGGCAGCTGTTCCTTGCTGTCCGAGGAGCTGCGTGAACTGGGCGGCGCATTTATGAGAGCACTGTCCGGCATTGCTGCCATGTCTTCCGCTGAGAAGTTTGCATATCAGCTTGCTTCCGGTATGTTCAGCGAGCCTGTGGGCCTTTACTACGGCGAGAAGTACTTTGGTGAGGAAGCCAAGAAGGATATCACTGAGATCGTTCAGCAGATCGTTGCAACCTATCAGAAGCGTATTGCCGCCAATGATATTTTGGAGCAGGCAACCAAGGATAAGGCCATTATCAAGCTGAACAAGATGGGCCTGAAACTGGCTTATCCCGACCGTGTGGAAGAAATCTACACCAAGCTGGTGTTTGATGAGAGCAAGTCCCTCTTCGACATTGTGTCCTCCCTGAGAAGAATCCGTATGGAGGAGAACTTCGCAAAGCTCAATAAGGAAGTGGATCGCACCCACTGGGCAATGCCCGGACATATGGTCAACGCCTGCTATGATCCCTTCGTCAACGACATTACCTTCCCCGCTGCGATTTTGCAGCCGCCTTTCTACTCCATCAATCAGACCCGCAGCGAGAACCTGGGCGGTATTGGTGCGGTGATCGGCCACGAGATCTCCCACGCATTCGACTCCAATGGCGCCAAGTGCGACGAGCTGGGCAATCTGAACAACTGGTGGACCAAGGCTGACGAGCGGAAGTTCAACAAGAAGGTCAATGCCATGATCAAGCAGTTTGACGGCATTGAGCTGCCTTGGGGCACGGTCAACGGCAAGTTTACCGTCAGCGAAAACATTGCGGACAATGGCGGCATGGCTGTCACTTTGGACATTATGAATCAGACTGAGGGTACTTCCTTTGAGGAGTATTTCACCAACTGGGCAAAGGTTTGGTGTCAAAAGGCAAAGCCCGAGTATCAGGCTCTGCTGTTGCAGGTGGATGTACACGGACCTGCATATTTGCGGACCAACATGCCTCCCAGAAACTTCCCGGAGTGGTATGCGGCCTTTAATGTAAAGAAGTCCGACAAAATGTATCTGGCTCCTTCCAAGAGAGTGGTTATTTGGTAATTGCAAATGGGGTATTGCTGAAAGGCAATACCCCTTTTTCCTCTAATTTATTGTGCGAGCGAGGGGACTCGTTTGCATTAAGAAAATGAACGAATGCCAACAAGCATACTGCTTGCCGTCATCCGTTCATGGACTCTCCCACGGCCTAAAAACATGCCCCCGGCATGTTTTCTTAACGGCCTTTCGAGTCCCATCTCACGCAATAAACCAAAAAGAACACCACCCTTTGGGTGGTGTTCTTTTTGGTGCGAGAGATGGGACTCGTTTGCGTTGCCGTCCGGGAATGGACGGCAACTAAGGTGTCGCCGGGGTGGAACCCGGCGAGCAACCTGCCACCGGCAGGTTGCATTTAATTATTCGAGTCCCACCCACTTACATATAAGAAAAGAACGACCCCAACGGGGTCGTTCTTTTCTTGGTGCGAGAGATGGGACTCGAACCCACACGGCGGAGCCACACGCACCTCAAACGTGCTTGTCTACCATTCCAACACTCTCGCAAGTGCCTAAACATTATAACCGCAACGGGATTTTTTGTCAATAGGTTTATGAAAGAAAAGTAAACCGGATGCAGTGCCGCATCCGGTTTTCTCATCTTATTTCAGCTCCAAGGCCTCTTTGGAGACAACCTTGATTCCGGCGCTATTCAATGCATTCAAAAATGCGGTTTCATTGGAAATACGCAGAACCATATAGGCGGTATCGTTGCGGCGGGTGAACAGGGAGTACATGTACTCCACATCCACATGATTTTCTGCCAAAACAGCAAGCAGATCTGCAAGACCGGCAGGACGATCAGGGACTTCCACAACCCACACCGGGGTCATGGACAACACGGTTCCGTGTTGCAGCAAAATGGAGCTTGCTTTTTGGGAATCATCGACGATCATACGGGCCAAACCGTAGTCAGCAGTTTCTGCAATGGAGATCGCACGGATATCTACATGTTCCTGCGCCAGCAGTTGGGTGATTTCAGCCAGCTGGCCGGCTCTGTTTTCCAAGAATACAGAAATTTGATGGATGTTCATAATTTACCTCCTCAAATCTTGCGGTTATCGATGATGCGAACAGCTTTTCCCTCGCTTCGTGCGATGGTCTTGGGGGCGACCAGCTTGACCTTGGCCATGATGCCAAGCATTCCCTTCAAAGCGTTCACCAGTTCCTTCTCTTGCTTGGTGATCTCGGCCAGAGAGTCGGAGAACATCTCAGGTGCCATTTCCACCATAACTTCCAGCGTGTCAGAATGGTTAACGCGGTCAACCACCAGCTGATAGTTGGCAGGATATCCCTGTTGCAGCAGAACAGTTTCAATCTGAGAGGGGAATACATTCACACCACGGATAATCAGCATATCGTCACTGCGGCCCATGGGCTTGCTCATCTTCACATGGGTGCGGCCGCAGGAGCATTTTTCCCGGCTCAGCACACAGATATCTTTGGTGCGATAGCGGAGCAGGGGGAAGGCTTCTTTGGTGATGGCAGTAAAAACCAGTTCGCCCTTGCTGCCCTCGGGCAGAACCTCACCGGTGTCGGGATCAATGATCTCCGCAATGAAGTGGTCCTCATTGATATGCATGCCGGACTGCGCAGAGCATTCAAAGGCAACACCCGGACCGGAGGTTTCGGTGAGACCGTAAATGTCATAGGCCTTGATGCCCAGCTTGTTTTCAATGTCATGACGCATATCCTCGGACCAAGCTTCCGCACCGAAAATACCGGCTTTCAGTTTGATTTGATCACGCAGACCCTTTTCTTCGATGGATTCTGCCAGATACGCAGCATAGGAGGGCGTGCAGCACAGAATGGTTGCACCCAGATCTGTCATAAACATCAGCTGACGGTCCGTGTTGCCGGAGGACATGGGCAGGGTCATACAGCCAACCTTGTGTGAGCCGCCGTGGAGTCCTGCACCGCCGGTGAACAGGCCGTAGCCATAGGCTACCTGACACACATCCTCCTTGGTGCCGCCTGCGGCCACGATGGCTCTGGCGCAGCAGTCCTCCCACAGATCTACATCGTGCTGGGTGTAGAATGCCACAACACGCTTACCGGTGGTACCGGAGGTGGAGTGGATGCGCACACACTCAGAAAGGGGCATTCCCAAAAGGCCGTAGGGATAACCTTCCCGCAGGTCGTCCTTGGTCAGGAAAGGAAGCTTGTGCAGATCAGCAATGCTTTGAATATCATCGGGTGTGACACCCTTTTCTTCCATTTTCTTGCGATAGTATGGCACATTGTCCCATACATGGTGCACCTGCTTGATCAGCCTTTCATTTTGCCATGCAGTAATTTGTTCCCGGGAAGCTGTTTCAATCTCGGGCTGATAGTATCTTTCCATAATTATGCCTCTCTGCCTAGCATAAATGCTTTTTTATTCAGTTCCAGAAATTTTGCAGGAACGCTCTGGGCGATGGCATCCAGCCATTCATCCAAGGTGAAATCAAAGTGCTTGGACAGATATCCCATCAGCACGAAGTTAACAGCTTTGGAAGAGCCGGCTTTCTCAGCAAGCGTCAGTGCATCAAAGGCATCCACATCAATGCCTGCGTCGGTCATTTTACCGACCAAATTCTGCGGATATTCCGCAGCACCGATGATAACGGGCATGGGATTGATCTGCTGGGTATTGGTGATGATCTTGCCGCCGGGCTTTAAGAATTCTGTCCAGCGTGCGGCTTCCAACAACTCAAAGGACACGATATAATCCGCTTGTCCCTTGTCGATAATGGGAGAATAGACCTTGTCGCCAAAGCGGACATAGGTCACCACGCTGCCGCCACGCTGGCTCATGCCATGCACCTCGGACACTTTGATATCATAGCCACGGCTCAGGAGCAACCGACCCAACAGCTTAGAGGCCAGCAAGCTGCCTTGGCCGCCTACGCCGACGATCATAATATTCTTTGTTTCCATATTACACCTCCGTCAATGCGCCGAATTTGCACAGCTGCTCGCAAACGCCGCAGCCAACGCACTGGGTCGCATCCACCTTTGCCTTGCCGTCAATAATGCTGATAGCGGGACAGCCGATCTTCATACAAGCCTTGCAGCCCACGCACTTGTCTGCATCCACAGCCAAAGGTGCCTTATGCTTGACATATTTCAGCAGGGCGCAGGGACGGCGAGAGATGATGACGGAAGGCTCATTGGCAGCCAGCTCTTCCTTGATGACGGTGTCGCACTGTTCCAAATTGTACGGATCAATCACACGGACACGCTGGATACCAACGGCATGGCACAGGGTTTCCAGATCAATCTTTGCACAGGGGTCACCTTTTAGATTGAAGCCGGTGGTGGGGTTCTGCTGATGGCCGGTCATGCCGGTGATGGAGTTGTCCACGATGATCACCGTTGCGTTAGACTCGTTGTAGGCCATGTTCACCAAACCGGTGATGCCGGAGTGCATGAAGGTGGAGTCGCCAATGACGGCAACAGTCTTATTGTCCGCTGCACCGTTTTGAGACTTGGAGAAGCCGTGAAGACCGGAAACGGAAGCACCCATACAAATCACGGTGTCAACTGCCTGCAAGGGAGCAACAGCGCCCAAGGTGTAACAGCCGATATCACCCAGAACGGTGATTTTATTCTTTTTCAGGGTGTAGAACAGACCACGGTGGGGGCATCCGGCACACATGACAGGAGGGCGGGGCGGAATGGCTGCATCCAGAGCAGTACCGATTTCCCAAGGAGTGCTGAGCTGCTGCGCCACAGTCAGGGGGAACAGTTCATCAATATTGGAAAATGCGTCCTTGCCGACGCAGTCAAGGCCAAGATTCTTGCAATGTGCCTCAATAAAGCCGTCCAGTTCTTCCACCACAACCAGCTTTTCAACGGTTGCAGCAAAGTCCCGGATCTTTTGTTCCGGCATGGGCCAGATCATGCCCAGTTTCAGGACGGGATATGTATCTCCGCAGACCTCTTTTACATATTGGTAAGAAGTGGAGGAGGTAATGATACCGATTTTGTTATCCTTGCCGGCTTCCACACGGTTAATATCCGCAGTTTCTGCGTATTGCACCAGTGCCCGCGTCCGAGCTTCCACCACGGGGTGGCGCTTTTTGGCATTGCCGGGCATCATAACATACTTGGGAATGTCCTTAACATATTCTTTCAGGCACTCCACACGCTCGCCCAATTCCACAACACTCTGGGAATGGGAAACACGGGTGCACATTTTCAGCAGGACGGGCGTGTCGAATTTTTCGGAGAGTTCATAGGCCAGTTTTGCAAAGGCCAGTGCCTCAGCGGAGTCAGAAGGTTCCAGCATAGGAATCTTGGCAGCCATGGCATAGTGCCGGGAATCCTGCTCGTTCTGAGAGGAGTGCATGCCGGCATCGTCCGCTACGCCGATGACCATACCGGCGTTCACACCGGTGTAGGAAATGGTGAAAAGAGGGTCGGCGGCCACATTCAGACCCACATGCTTCATGCCACAGAAGCTGCGGCGACCTGCCACGGATGCGCCGAATGCGGATTCCATGGCGACCTTCTCGTTGGGAGCCCATTCTGCGTAAACCTCAGGATATTTCGCAATGGCCTCTGTGATTTCCGTACTGGGCGTGCCGGGATAGCTGGATACAAAATTGCATCCTGCTTCGTAAAGTCCACGGGCAACGGCTTCATTGCCCAACATCAGTTGTTTCATTTTGTGTCCTCCTTAGATTTGTTAAAGCAGGCGAAAACCTTCTCCAAATGTTTCCTGTCAGGTGCTTTGGAAAGGAAACTGACAACAGGTACGATTATGAGACCTGCCAACATACAAAAGACGCCTGGGTTGATGGGGGATTGCAGAATAGGGGGGAATGCTTCCTTTGCCAGCATGTTTGTAAGCATTACGGTTGTAGAGAAACCGAAGCAGACCCAAATAGATACCTTGGTAACCCGTTTCCAGTACAGACCGTAAAGGAAAGGAGCCAAAAACGCACCAGCCAGCGCACCCCAGCTGATACCCATGAGCTGGGCGATAAAGGTAACATTGGAATTGTATTGCACAAGGGCAATGATGACGGAAATCGTAATAAATACGCCCACAAGAATCCGTATGAGCAGAAGCTGTTTCTTTTCGCTGAGATTTTTAACGAGCGTGCCTTTGATAAAGTCCAGTGTTAAGGTGGAGCTGGATGTCAGCACCAAGGATGACAGGGTGGACATGGACGCGGACAGCACCAGAATCACAACCACAGCGATTAAAAACGGAGAAAGGTCGGCAAGCATGGTGGGAATGATGGAGTCAAAGCCGTCCGCGGCAATGTCCAGCTTATCTGCATACAGTCGGCCAAAGCCACCGAGGAAGTAACAGCCACCGGCAACGATCAACGCGAAAATGGTGGAGATGATCATGCCCTTGCTGATTGCCTTTTCGTTCTTGATAGCGTAGAATTTCTGCACCATCTGGGGCAGTCCCCATGTGCCAAGACTGGTCAGCAACACCACGCCCATGAGCCCTACGGGATCGGGGCCAAACAGGGAAGTGAAGCCACCGGGGGCAACGGAAGCCCCGGGGTCGCTAACCTGGCTGAGCTTTTCAATGGCTTCCGTAAAACCACCGTGATTGTTCAGAACAGCAATCACAACGGCAATGATGCCCACAAGCATGATGATACCCTGAATAAAGTCATTGATGGCAGTGGCCATATAGCCACCGATGATGACATACACAGCGGTCAGCAGGGCCATGGCAATGACGCAAACCTCATAGGGAATGTCAAAAGCCATGCCGAACAGCCGACTCAGGCCGTTATACAGGGAGGCGGTGTAGGGAATCAGAAAAATGAAAATCAAAACAGATGCAGCCAGTTTCAGCTTTTGACTGTCAAAACGGGATGCGAAGAACTGGGGCATGGTCGCGCTGCCAAGATGTTGGGACAGGATACGGGTGCGCCGGCCGAGAATTGCCCATGCCAGCAGAGAACCGATGACAGCATTGCCCACACCTGCCCATGCAGAGGAAATTCCGTATTTCCAACCAAATTGACCGGCATAGCCAACAAATACAACTGCGGAGAAATAAGATGTTCCGTAAGCAAATGCGGTAAGCCATGGACCAACGCTCCGACCACCAAGAACAAATCCGTTCACATCGGTGGAATTTTTCCGGCAGTAGATACCGATGCCGATCATAGAACCAAAAAAGATCACAAGCATGATGATCTTAATGGCGAGATCCATATGTACGCCTTCTTTCTGAATTATCCGGTTATCTGCACTTCCACGAGACGGCCATGACAATACCTCTCGCGGAGCACCGGCTTTTCAATCTTTCCGGTGGGATTCCGGGGAACGTCGTCAAAGAAAATCTTTTTAGGACGCTTATAACGGGGCAAAGCCTTGCAGAATTCGTCGATTTCTGCTTCTGTGCAGGTTTCGTTTTCTTTGATTTCAATAATGGCGGCGGTAATTTCGCCCAGACGGGAATCCGGCAGACCGATAACTGCCACGTCCTTAATTTTGGGGTTGGAACGGAGGAAGTCCTCAATCTGAACGGGATAGATGTTCTCACCGCCGGAAATGACTACGTCCTTCTTGCGGTCGACCAAGTAGATAAAGCCATCCTCATCAACACGAGCCATATCGCCGGTATAGAGCCACTGGCCCTTCAAAACCTCAGCGGTGGCTTCGGGATTTTTATAATAGCAGTCCATAACGCCGTTGCCCTTGACGATCAGCTCGCCAACTTCACCGGGGGTAACATCCTTGCCATTTTCGTCCACAATTTTGGTTTCCCAGCCGAAACCGGGCTTACCGATTGCGCCAACCTTGTGGGTGTTTTCCACACCAAGATGGACACAGCCGGGGCCGATGGATTCGGACAGGCCGTAGTTGGTATCATATTGATGGTTGGGGAAAACACCCATCCACCGACGAATCAGACTGGGGGGAACGGGCTGGGCACCTACATGCATAAGCCGCCATTGATTCAGGCGGAATTTGCTGAGATCTACCCGGCCGTCGCTGATGGCATCCAAAAGATCCTGTGCCCACGGCACCAAAAGCCAAACGATGGTGCATTGCTCTTCTGTGACGGCACGAAGAATCCACTCCGGCTTTACGCCACGCAGAAGGACAGCCTTGGAGCCGGACAGCAAAGAGCCAAACCAGTGCATTTTGGCACCGGTGTGGTAAAGAGGCGGAATGCACAAAAACACATCATTCCGGGATTGGCTGTGGTGATTTTGCTCGGTCAGGCAGGAATGATAGAGCGCCCGATGCTTATGCAGAATTGCCTTGGGGAAGCCGGTAGTGCCGGAAGAGAAATAAATGGCGGCATCATCGTCTTCTGTCAAGGCGATGGGGGGTGCGCTGGAAGAGCAGAAGCCCATCAGATTCATGCAGTCCTCCGCATAGGCGGGGACATCCTTGCCCACAAAGAAGAGCATTTTCACAGCGGGGATATCCTGCTGGATAGCATCGATTCGGCTGATGAATTCCGGTCCGAAAACAAGAATCTCCACATCAGCCAAGTCCAGACAATACTTGATCTCATCGCTGGCGTAACGGAAATTCATAGGTACAGCGATACAGCCGGCCTTCAAAATGCCGAAATAAATAGGCAGCCATTCCAGACAGTTCATCAGCAAAATTGCAACCTTAGTGCCTTTTTTCACACCTCGGCTCAGCAGAAGATTGGCAAATCGGTTTGCTTTTCGGTCAAAATCCCTCCAAGACATCTCACGGCGATAGGGAGCATCCTGCGCCGCACTTTCAATCAAGTTGAATTCCCACCATGTTCCGGCACGGTCCCGCTCCTCGGACGGATTGATCTCCACCAGACTGGTTTCCTGACCGTACAGTCGCGCATTTCTTTCCAAAAGATCGGTAATAATCATGTTGTTCCTCCATTTGAATACCTCACAGGAAACAAAAAAGCCCTCTGCAAAATGCAGAGGACAAGAAATTCCTGTGGTACCACCTCAGTTTACCGCACATGCGGCCTCACGGGATCCAAGCAGATCCGCACGCTGTACCGGGCGTTTCCCGTCTTAGCCTACTGGCGTTAGCCATATTCAGCAAAGCCACTCCGAAAGGAATTCCATATCCCGGTTCACGCTGCCTTGCACCGACCGGCAGTTCTCTGAGAGAGCCTGTGGATATGTACTGGTTTTCATCATCGTGTTGTGTATATGAATGGACTTATTTTACCATTGTATGGAATATAAGTCAACTGTAAATATCCGAAAATCAGCGAATTTTCGCAGTTTTTTGCCAGATAAAGCTCCTGTATAAAAATGCGTTGCAAGTTTGCGGAAAATCTGGTATAATGTCTGCGATCATGGCAGAAAGGCAGTGCTTTGTATGGAGAAATTGTATATCGGTGTCGACCTGGGAAGTACGAATATCAAAGTTGCTTTATACGATGAACACTTTTGTCTGCAAGACAGCAAAAGTGTTCCTGTGGAGTATCAGCGCGACGGTGGCGTGGTGGAATTTGATGTTTGGGCATACTGCGAGGATTTGACACAGGTGTTGGCACAGCTGATGCAGGGCAGGGAAGGTGCGCTTTTGCGTAGCATTTCCTTTACCGGTCAGGCAGAATCACTGGTTTGTGTCGGTGTGGACGGCCGACCTTTGATGAATGCCATTTCCTGGATGGACGAACGCTCCACAGACGAAGCCGAACTCCTTTCTCATGAATTTTCACTGGATGAGGTGGCAAAGACCACGGGACAACTGGAAATCAGTCCTGCATGGCCGGCTACCAAGATTCTGTGGCTGAAAAAGCACCGTTGCGATGTATACAACAATACTGTTACATTTATGCTGCTGAAAGACTATGTGGTGTTCTACCTGACCGGTAAAAAAGTCGCAGATATGTCGATTGCCACATTCAGTCTGTACTTCGACATTTACAATAAATGCTATTGGGAGAAAATGCTTTCTGCCATTGGCATTGACGAAAACCGTTTCCCGCCTCTGGTAGAACCCTGTACGGTTGCGGGAAA
>JAZORJ010000081.1:0-2466 GCA_045656525.1 Faecousia sp.
TGGCTGCCCTCCACCTCATGGTCGATGGACTTGCCCAAGTCATGCAGCAGACCTGCACGCTTTGCCAGAGCCACATCCAGACCCAGCTCTGCGGCCATCAGGCCTGCAATGTGGGCGACTTCCATGGAGTGATTCAGCACATTCTGACCGTAGGAAGTACGGTACTTCTGGCGGCCCAGAATCTTGACCAGCTCAGGATTGAGGTTATGCACACCGGTCTCGTAGCAAGCACGCTCGCCCTCTTCCCGGATGGTGCGATCCACTTCCTTGCGGCTCTTTTCCACCATATCCTCGATGCGAGTGGGGTGGATACGGCCGTCGGCAATCAGCTTTTCCAACGCCAGACGGGCGATTTCCCGGCGAACGGGATCGAAAGAGCTGACGGTGATGGCCTCGGGGGTGTCATCAATGATCAGATCCACACCGGTGATGGTCTCCAAGGTGCGGATGTTCCGACCCTCACGACCGATGATGCGGCCCTTCATTTCATCGTTGGGCAGAGCCACAACGGAAACGGTAGCCTCGGCGGCATGGTCGGCAGCGCAGCGCTGAATGGCAATGGAGAGGATCTCCCGGGCCTTTTCGTCGGCCTCGTCCTTCATCTGCTGCTCGATTTCCTTGATCTTCACTGCGGTGGCGTGGCGGACATCCTCCTCCACGCTTTGCAGAAGTGCCTGCTTTGCCTGCTCCTGCGTCAGACCGGAAATCACTTCCAAAGCCTTGACCTGAGAAGCCTTGATGGCATCCACTTCTGCCTGTGCCTCAGCCACTTTTTGCAGCTTTGCGGCCAGTTCTTCTTCCTTCTTTTCAAAGGCTTCGCTCTTTTTATCCAGAGCGACTTCCTTTTGCTCCAAACGGCGCTCAGTTTTGCTCAGCTCCGCACGGCGCTCTTTTACTTCTTTTTCGTACTCTGTGCGAGATTTATGGATTTCGTCCTTGGCTTCCAGAAGCATTTCCTTCTTGCGGCTCTCACCGCTGCGGATGGCTTCATTGATCAAACGGGTGGCCTCTGTCTCAGCAGAACCGATTTCCCGCTCGGCAACCTTCTTGCGGTATGCAATACCGGAGCCAAAACCTGCGGCAATGCCCACAACGGTACCAACGACGATCAGAATAATTGCGATAGTCAGATCCATACTTCTTAGCGCACCTCCTTCACTGAATTGGCATAAACCAGTGGGGGTGGCGCAGTGGTCCCATGTGCAATTTGTAATTGTGCAGCGACCCTTTCCAACCACGAATGTCATTGCGAGGAGTGCGAAGCACGACGTGGCAATCTCCTGCTTCCGTTCATCGATACGCAGTGCAGTAACAAACATCGTACCGGGAGATTCCCACGGCCCGTTGGGCCTCGGAATGACAGCACTGTTATATTGTACGTGGTTATAGGGTCTGTAAACTCTAACAAACAACGCCATGAGGCGCAAAACGCGTAACCCGGCTTATGCCGGTTATGAATGAAACGCCAGATTGACCCAGCGTACACTATACCGAGTATTATTGTACCTGTGGAAAGAAAGAATGTCAAGCACTTTTCACCTGCGACCAAAGAACATTGACAAAAATTTTTCTGCATGGTAAAATATATAGGCGATAAAATGGAAAATTGAAAATGGAAAGTTGAAAGTTATGGAGAATGTTATAGAACAGAAAAGTTTTCAATTTGCTGTGCGTATTGTGAAGCTGTGTCAATATCTTCGAAATAAGCGAAAAGAGTATACCTTGTCAAAGCAACTGCTGCGTGCCGGTACCAGCATCGGTGCGAATACTGCGGAAGCGCAACAGGCACAAAGCAAAGCAGATTTTATATCCAAACTCAGCATAGCATTGAAGGAAACGACAGAGACAAAATACTGGATTAACCTTTTGCGAGCTACGGATTATCTGTCAGAAACAGAGCACCAGTCAATTTTGAAGGACTGCGTCGAAGTGGAGAAACTGCTGGTTTCGATTATCAAATCTTCAAAAGAACAATAATTTTCCATTTTCCACTTTCAATTTTCAATTTAGATATACGCGGATATGATGGAATTGGTAGACGTGTAGGATTTAGGTTCCTATGCCCCCGGCGTGTGGGTTCGAGTCCCACTATCCGCACCATAAAAAGGGTTATCCCACGGGGATAGCCCTTTTATTTTTTGCAGGAAAATGGACGGGCAATGGGCAATAGAGTGTAGGGGAGGTGGGAAATTTGATTAGCGCAGTATGGCTGATCCTGGGGACACTTCTGTACTCTTTGCAATTGTCTTCCGGCAGTTTTCCCCGGCCTTTGACCGCAAAGGAGGAGGCCTACTATCTGGATCGGGCGGCCCAAGGAGACACGGAAGCCCGGAATATTCTCGTGGAACGCAACCTGCGTCTGGTTGCGCATATTATGAAAAAATACTACACCCAGACCGCAGATCAGGAGGACCTGATCTCCATCGGCACCATCGGACTGATCAAGGGAATTTCCACATTCGACCC
>JAZORJ010000082.1:0-6915 GCA_045656525.1 Faecousia sp.
AGCAAGAACCGCGCGCTCACCGGCGGCAAGGGTATGGATCGGAGCGTCTTGAAAAACGCCTCTTGCAGGGGCGGGAACATAGGAAAACCAATTATCATCCTGTTCCATCAGTTTTCGGATGGCGGTAGCAGAGGGATTTTCAACATCCGCTTGTGTATCGTGATAGTTGCCCACACGACGGATGGGCAGGGGTTTCATGGGACTGTCTTGGGCTAAAATGGCCTTACAGTATTCCACAGCCAGAATATCATTGGGGTTTTCCAAAAGGCTGTTATTGTCTCCCAGTTGCTTTAATGCCCGCTGACGGGCTACGGGAAAAGAGCATCCGCTTCCCAGTTCCTGCTGTAATGCAGGCCCAAAGGCTTGGGACAAAAGAGTCAGAGCAGTGGGCATGAGTGAATCCGCATCCCCGGTCTCACAGCCAAAGCACAGATAATCACAGAAGGGGGAGAGGATTGTTACACCGCCGGCGGCAAAACCCTCAGCCGAAGAAAGCGCGCAAGTTACCGGTAATTCCAAAACCAAATCCGCACCGCAGTCAATGGCGGCTCTGGCCCGTAGAGCTTTGTCGAAAATGGCCGGTTTTCCCCGCTGCACAAAATTGCCGCTCATGAGACACACGATTACAGTATCCGGGCCCAATGTGGCACGAATCTTGTCAAACTGCTTCTGATGCCCCAAATGAAAAGGGTTATACTCGCAAATAATACCGACTGTTTTCAAAAAAATCCCTCCTTTTCCAAAAAAGTTCCGTTGCGGGGGTTGTGAAATTAGTTTTAATGAGGTATAATGTCCTCAGCTATGGCTATCATACCACAGATAATGAAAAAAGAAAATAATAATTTTACAGGAGGCAATTTCCAATGAATGTTCTGGTTATCAATGCCGGCAGTTCCAGCCTGAAATATCAGCTGATGAACCCCGAGACCGGTGATGTGTCCGCAAAGGGTCTTTGCGAGCGTATTTATATCGATGGCCGTCTGACCCACAAGGTCGGCGACAACAAGGTGGTTAAGGACATCCCCATGCCCAGCCACTCCGAGGCCATCCAGGCTGTTTTGGAGATCCTGGTGGATCCCGAGCATGGCGTGATCAAGTCCACCGACGAGATCGACGCTGTGGGTCACCGCGTGCTGCACGGCGGCATGGAGTTCTCCGACTCCTGCATCATCAACGACGAGGTCATCAAGGCGATCGAAAAGTGCATCCCCCTGGGCCCCCTGCATAACCCCGCTAACCTGATGGGCATCCGCGCCTGCCAGGCTGTTATGCCCAACAAGCCTCAGGTTGCTGTGTTCGATACCGCATTCCACATGACCATGCCTCCTAAGGCTTACCGTTATGCCATTCCCACCGAGTACTTTGAGAACGACGACATCCGTCGCTACGGCTTCCACGGTACTTCTCACAAGTATGTTGCCCGCCGCGCTGCTGAGCTGTACGGTTCCAAGGAGTTCAAGATGATCAACTGCCACTTGGGCAACGGTTCTTCCCTGGCTGCCATTAAGGATGGCAAGTGTCAGGATACCACCATGGGTCTGTCCCCCTTGGCAGGTGTCCCCATGGGTACCCGCAGCGGTGACATCGATGCCTGCGTGGTGCAGTTCATTTGCAACAAGTACGGCATGAGTGTGGACGATTGCCTGAATATGCTGAACAAGAAGTCCGGCGTGCTGGCTCTGTCCGAAAAGTCCTCCGACTTCCGCGATCTGGAAGCAGGTGAGGCTGAGGGCGATGAGAAGTGCATTCTGGCTTTGCAGAAGTTCTTCTACGAAGTTGCCAAGTATATCGGCTCCTACGCTGCTGCACTGAACGGCATTGACATGCTGACCTTCACTGCCGGTGTTGGCGAGAACGGCCCCGAAACCCGCGCTGCTATCTGTGAATACCTGGGCTTCATGGGCGTCAAGATCGACCCCGAGGCCAACAAGGCTCGCGGTAAGGAAGTTAAGATCTCCACCCCCGATTCCAAGGTTCAGGTTTGGGTCATCCCCACCAACGAAGAGCTGATGATCGCACAGGATACTGCTGAGCTGGTCAACGCAGCAAAGTAAAAATCAATAAGGCGTGCCGGAGCTATGCTCCGGCACACTTTTCGGTAAACAATCATGAAATTTACTTATAAGACTACGATTTTTTCCTGTTTTACAAGCGCGGTTGTCCAAGCGATCATTGTAAACTTTGCACCACTGCTGTTTATTACCTTTCAAAATACATATCATATCCCCCTTGCCCAGATCACATGGCTGGTAGCTGTGAATTTTGGTGTGCAATTAAGCGTGGACTTTCTGTCGAGCTTTTTTGTGGATAAGATCGGTTACCGTATTTGTATCGTCTCAGCACAGCTAACTGCCGCATTGGGACTGTTTTTGCTGGCACTTCTTCCGGAAGTGATGCCGCCCTTTACCGGTCTGATGATCGCAGTGGTCATCTATGCGATTGGCGGTGGTCTGATCGAAGTGTTGACAAGCCCGATTATGGAAAGCTGTCCTACGGACAATAAAGAAAAAGCCATGAGCCTGATGCACTCCTTCTACTGCTGGGGACATGTGGGCGTGGTACTGCTTTCTACCGCATTTTTTGCCCTGTTTGGTATTGAAAACTGGCAGGTGTTGGCGATTGTGTGGGCTCTGATTCCGCTTATGAACGGATTTTTGTTTACCAAAGTGCCGATTGCATCCTTGGTTCCCGAGGGAACAAAAAGCATGAGCAATCGGCAGCTGTTTGCCAACAGAAAATTTTGGCTGTTTGCATTGCTGATGCTTTGCGCCGGCGCATCGGAACAGGCGGTGGCACAGTGGGCCTCTGCTTTTGCGGAACAAGGCTTGGGTGTTTCCAAAACAGTTGGTGATCTGGTAGGCTTGCTTACCTTTGCTGCGCTTATGGGTACAGCCCGTGCAATCTACGGTAAAATCGGAGACAAATTGGATATGGAAGCCTGCATGCTTGGCAGTGCGATCCTTTGCGCAATTGCGTACCTGATGATCTCCCTTTCTCCGTGGCCCATTGTCAGCTTGGTTGGGTGCGGCGTTTGCGGCTTTGCAGTGGGCATTATGTGGCCGGGAACGCTCAGTAAAGCATCTGTGGCATTGCCTGCGGGTGGTACGGCAATGTTTGCACTGCTGGCACTGGCTGGGGATATCGGCTGCTCCTTTGGTCCGTCCATCGTTGGCTTTGTGATGGATGGCACGCAGGGAAATATGCAAATCGGTATCCTTGCGGCCATTGCATTTCCGACGCTGATGCTTTTAGGCTTGCTCCTTACGAGAAAAAAGAAATAAAAAAGTGGACTGTTCGGCAGAACAGTCCATTTTTCATTATGAAATTAACCCTCAAAATCGTTTTGCTCAGCGACCACAGCGGTTTCTTCCGCACAGTCGCACTCGCAAGCGCATTCGCACTGGCAGCTCTCGCAGTCATCCTCGCAATCGCATTCCTCGCAATCACACTCGCAATCGCAGCAGCAGTTGCAGCGGTTCAGCAGGTTACGAGCCCAAGCGACGATACGGTCACCGTAGGTAGCGACAACGTAGACGATACCGGCAATGGCAGCCAGGGCCAAAACGATTTTGGCAATTACCTTAAATACTTTCATAGTAAACCCTCCCGTTTCTATATGGTTTCTATAATCAGTATAACCAATCCAAAGGGAAAATGCAACAATTATTTTAGAATTTACACATACCCATACATACCACGGACACTGACCTCACCCGATTGCACAGTTTCGGTATGACCGTCAGAAAAGGCAACCACCAAACCGCCGGTGCTGTCCACATCCAGCGCTTTGCCATGGCGGATCTCCTCGCCGCGCACCAGAGATATTTCCTGTCCAATGGTAATGCAGTCGGCACGGTAACGGCAGAGCACAGCGGCGGAGTTTTGTAGATTTTCGCTCATTTTTTGCAGTGCTGCAAGAATTTGCGCAATGACCGCTGCCCGATCCGTGGGTTTTCCGGTACTAAGGCGCAAGGATGTGGCAATCTGCTTGATGTCATCCGGGAAATCGTCTGCGCTTTGGTTGCAGTTAATGCCGATGCCAATGATCGCATAGTCCACATTCCCGTGGCTGTCCAGGGACAGTTCCGTAAGAATGCCGCCTAATTTCTTTTGACCAACCACCAAATCATTTGTCCATTTGATGCCGGGGCGCAAACCGGTGGCACTTTGTATGCCATCCGCAGCGGCGACGGCTACGGCGCAGGTCAGGTGCATCAAATCCGCTGCGGGACAATTGGGGCGCAGGAGCATGCTCATATAAATGCCGGTACCGGCAGGGGAGTGGAAAGAACGTCCCATGCGGCCACGACCGCCTGTTTGGCTGTCTGCAATCAGCACGGTGCCGTGAGGCGCACCCTCGGCGGCCATTCTCTTGGCCTGAGTGTTGGTGGAATCAATGGTGGGGAAATAATAAAGGTTTCCCTGCCAGGGGTAGCTGGCAGGGAGGTAGGATAAAATCAAATCTTTCATCAATCAATGTCCTTAATGACTTCTTCCGGGGGATTGTCCAGCACTTCCGGATGGGCAAGCAGCCGACGGTAGTGCTTGAAGAAGGTTGCGTAATAGTAGCCGTCACAGATCCGCTCATCCAGAACGAACTTGACATCTATGTATTTTCTCTGTACAACGGAGCCGTCCTCTGTGACTTCCAGCGCCCGGCGCTTACAGCCGAAGGCACCGAAGCAGGGCAGGTTACCGAAGTCGTAAAGATGGTGGTAAATGGGAGGAATGCCCAAGCTGCCCATGGAGGTGAAGAACAGACTGCCATGGAAGGGGCTGAGCTCTGTCAGGAATTTGGGCAGCAAACCGAAATAGTCCAGGAATTTCAGCAGCCAAACCACGAATTTCAGCAGAACGCCGGGAATCAAATTGAGATACTGAATCAAGCCGTCCAGACTGGAATCCAGCTCTTTGGTGGCCTTGACACTTTCCACAGCGGCATTGAGCTTGCGGTATACGTCCTCGGCGGTGTCCCGGGGATTCAGATGCACCTTAATGGAAGTGTCCGGAGAATCCACGGTCATTTCCTTTTTGATAACCATACAGTACTGTATGTCATCTCCGCGAGAATATACCTTCTGACCGGAGATGAAGCGATTCAGCTGGGGATACTTGGCAATGCCACGGACATAGGCCGCCAGCAGAACATGGGTGATACCGAAATCGGTCAAGCCCTCCCGACGCTTTTGCCGGATGTAGCGGTCAATGTGGGTGATCTCAAAGGAGTCCTCGAAAAGGTTGGAGCAGATATTGCGCTCCCACTGGAAGTACATGGTGATCTGCGCCATGGGTGCCAAGGTACGAACCCGTCGGCCGTCAATACGGTCGCCCCAAGTGGGGTGGTACTGTCCGTCGGTATGAATCCGGATAGCGAATACCATCAGGAACCAGCCGATAAACAGCAGGATATCCGGCAGGAACAGCAGGAAATGCTCTACGGTACGGTTACTGTCCAAACCGCACAGATAACCCATTGCTGCCAATGGAATGGCAAAGAGGAATGCCAACAGCCAAGGATAGCCTTTTCCGGCGGTAACCGCAGTGTACATCACGCACAGGAAGAAGATGCACAGATAGAACATACCCAGTATAAAGGGGTTTTCGCCGATAAATGCGTGGGGACGGATGGCAAAATAAATGCCCATCATCCATACAGGTATTGCGGTTTTGTGGAACATTTCCTTTCCGTTGATCAGAGCGATGAGCACGAACAGCAAGGCGGCTGCCACAGGCAGAACGATTTGACTCCACACTTCCTGTGTATAACCGATCCCTTTCACACCGGTTATCACAATGCGGGTCACTGCCGAGCCGACCAAGCAAAGTGCCATCAGCCATGTCAGCACGTTTTTACGGCTGACGAATAAAGATTTTCTTTTCATAACAAACACAGTATAACAAATTTCGACAGTTTTGGCAATAGTTTATTCACAATTGAATAAAAAACGCGCCCGGCAACCCGGGCGTGGGAGAAAAATCAGCCTCGATACATCTGACGAACCATCTGTGCATATCTCTCAAACCGTTCCCAAATAACCATTAGCGCAACAAGTAATTTGATAATATGCCAAGAAAGCTCAATTTTGTTCTTTTCAGGTTCAGTCAAAAAATATGTAATACTGGAATATGCTCCGTATTCGCACAACAATATGATGCTTACATAGCGAACACCGATAAATAAAAACTCCAAAATAAAGTCTATGGTGGGGCCAAAATCAAAAAGGTCGTCCCCAGAGGGTTTGTTCCTAAAATACTCAAGATAAGGAATGAAGTGCAGAACAGTTAAAATCATCACAAGTACATAAGTAAACCGGATAATCCATTTCAGTTTGGCTTTGTCCATGTGCTCACTCCTTTTGTTTGAACAGTTTGGTTAAAGCAGCAATGTGTGTCGGGGTTGTTCCGCAACAGCCGCCCAAAAGGCGCGCGCCGCTGCGGTGGCAATCCAAAACAATTTTGGCGAATTCTTCCGGGTCCATATCATACTCCGGCACACCGGCGGCGTTGATGGTGGGGTTGCCGGCGTTGGGTTTGCAGAGAATGGGAATGCGGATATCTTTCGTCAGCTTGCGGACAAGGTAGGGGGTCATCATATCCGCGGCCACGCAGTTGAAGCCCACGGCAGCGGCGTTTTCCGACAGATCCTTCGAAACCGGGACAGCATCCTGACCGGAGAACAGAGAGCCGTCCGGGGTCATGACAAAGCTGTACATCACAGCACCGGCACCCTCCATTTCTGCGGCGGCCATAATGGCCTCCGCTTCCAGAGGATACATAAGCGTTTCCGCTACCAAAAGGTCAGCACCGCCATCGACCAATCCTCGAATCTGCCGACGGTAGTTCTCAATTAAAAGGTCAATGTTGTCCGGATTCCAGCTATCGCAGAATGCGGCCAGTGTGGTCAGATCTCCGGCA
>JAZORJ010000083.1:0-2302 GCA_045656525.1 Faecousia sp.
ATAAGCGTTTCCGCTACCAAAAGGTCAGCACCGCCATCGACCAATCCTCGAATCTGCCGACGGTAGTTCTCAATTAAAAGGTCAATGTTGTCCGGATTCCAGCTATCGCAGAATGCGGCCAGTGTGGTCAGATCTCCGGCAATCAGACAATCCGGCGCAGCAGATCGGGACAAAGCGACCAACTGTGTGTTAATTTTTTCCGTCTGTTCTGCCAGTCCTACCCGTTCCAAAGCAATGGGGTGTGCCTGAAAAGTAGGGGCATAGAGGATCTGACTGCCTGCTTCTGCGTATGCGCATTGCAAATTTTGCAGAATTACCGGGTTTTCCAGAACCCACTGCTCGGTGCAGCAGCCCTTGGGCATTCCGGCCTTTTGCAGATTGGAGCCGGTTGCACCATCTAAAAACCGCAGCCCGGCGGCTATTTTATTTTGTAACTGTTCTTTCGTAAGCATAGGTGTTTTCATCAACCTTCCAGAATGGGAATTTGTGTCAACCGTCATCCTAAATGTCATTGCGAGGAGGGCACAGCCCGACGTGGCAATCTCCTGGTACTGTTCATCGATATGTTGTGCAGTAACAAACATTCTACCGGGAGATTCCCACGGTCGCAAGCTCCCTCGGAATGACATAATTGCCACATTGTGCGTTTTTATATATTATAGGTGAAAAACGTAAAGATTGCAACAACCATTGACGAAAGAATAAATCTTTGGTAAAATGGCAACATCTCAACAAAAAGGAGTAATTCAGATGAAAAAAACTGTTTTAAGAGAATATGCAAAGCTTATTGTTCGCTGCGGCGTGAATGTGCAGAAGGGTCAGGAGGTCATGATCTACGCAGATCTGGACCAGCCCGAGTTCGTGCAGATGGTGGTCGAGGAAGCCTACAAGGCTAAGGCCAAGAAGGTCATTGTGGAGTGGAACTATCAGCCGCTGGCTAAGATCCATGTGCGCTACCGCTCTGTGACCACTATGGGCACAGTTGCTGAGTGGGAAAAGGCACGCCGCCAGTATATGGTGGATGTTGTTCCTGCTCGTATCCACCTGATTTCCGAAGATCCCGATGGCTTGAAGGGCATGAATATGGCCAAGGTCGCCAAGGCAAGAAAAATGTCCTATCCCATCCTGAAACCCTACGCAGATAAGCTCGAAGGTGTACAGCAGTGGTGTATCGCTGCGGTTCCCGGCAAGGCTTGGGCAAAGAAAGTGTTCCCCGGTGAGCGCACCAGCGTGGCTGTGGAGAAGCTGTGGGAGGCAATTCTGTCCACTTCCCGTGTCAACGAGGATCCCATCAAGGCTTGGGAAGAGCACAATGCGGATTTGAAGAAGCGCTGCGACTACCTGAACTCTCTGGGTATTGAGAGCCTGCACTATACAGCTGCCAACGGCACCGACCTGACTGTGGGTATGATTCCTGAGGCTATTTTCTGCGGCGGCGCAGAGACCAGCAAACAGAACATCGTGTTTAATCCCAACATTCCCTCTGAGGAATGCTTCATCTCTCCCATGAAGGGCAAGGCTGAGGGCATCGTTTATTCCACTAAGCCCCTGAGCTATCAGGGCCAGCTCATCGACAACTTCTATATGCGTTTTGAAAACGGCAAGGTTGTTGAGGCAAAGGCTGAGGTTGGCGAGGAGTTGCTGAACACCATGCTGTCCATGGACGAAGGCGCAGCCTATTTGGGCGAATGCGCTTTGGTGCCTCAGGCAAGCCCCATCTGCCAGTCCGGCATCCTGTTCTACAACACCCTGTTTGACGAGAATGCTGCTTGCCACTTGGCTGTGGGCATGGGCTTCCAGGATACCATCCGGGATCACCACAACAAGACGCTGGAAGAGTGCCGCCAGCTGGGTGTCAACGATTCCATGATCCACGAGGACTTTATGATCGGCTGTGACACCATGAATATTGATGCAATCTGCGCCGGCGGCAAAGTTGTTCCCATCTTCCGCAACGGCAATTGGGCATTTTAATAGTTTTTTTCGAAAATAACGAAAAAAACACTTGCAATATCGGTTTGCATGTGTTATGATATCCGGGCGATTAAAGATTGTTAGGGTTACTATGCCCTTTAACTACGAAGAAAGAGGTGAACAAAATGAAGGAAGGTATCCATCCCAACTACGAACAGACTACCATTCGCTGTGCCTGTGGTAATGTCTTCACGACCGGTTCTACTAAGAAGGACATCCGTGTTGAGATCTGCTCCAAGTGCCACCCTTTCTATACCGGCAAGCAGAAGCTGGTTGACACCGGTGGACGTGTTGACCGTTTCAACAAGCGTTTCGGCCTGAAGTAAGA
>JAZORJ010000084.1:0-3839 GCA_045656525.1 Faecousia sp.
CACTAAAATCCACGGTGCAGACGAAGCAGCTTTGCTGCATTGGAGGGAGAATGGAGACATTGCAGTGACAACCTTTGAATCCATCAGCCGTTTCGAATTGCCGGAAAAATTTAAATTTGATTTTTTGGTAGTGGACGAAGCACATTATGTGAAGAATCCCGAGGCGCAGCGTACCATAGCAATGGGAAAATTGCTGGCAAAGACTGAGGGTGTGCTATATATGTCCGGTACGCCCTTGGTAAACCGGGTGGACGAGATGTGTTTTTTGGTATCCTGTCTTCAACCGCAGCTTGCACCTCGTTTGGAACAGCTGAAGCTTGTGTCAACAGCAGAGCAGTTTCGTAGTGAATTGTCAGGTGTGTATCTGCGTCGTGTCCGTGAGGATGTTCTTACCGAGCTTCCGGATTTGGTCGAAAAGGAGCAATGGTGCGAGTTGGGTTCTGAGGAGCAGAGTATCTATCGGGAGGCTGTGGCATCCGGCAACTTGATGGCGATCCGTCAAGTGTCCTGGCAGGTACAGGAATTAAAAGATTCGTCAAAGGCCATGCGCCTTTTGGAAATCTGCGAAAATGCAAAGGAGCAGGGGAGAAAGGTCATTGTGTTTTCCTTTTTCCGCAATACACTTCAAAAGGTTTGTGATCTGCTGGGTGACCGTTGCTCTCAAATCATCTCCGGGGACATTAGTCCTGCGGTGCGTCAGCAGATTGTGGATGATTTCAATGTCGCTGAGGCTGGGGCGGTACTGGTTAGCCAGGTGCAAGCCGGTGGTACTGGCCTAAATATTCAAGCCGCCAGTGTCGTGGTATTTTGCGAACCACAGCTGACACCTGCTATCGAAAACCAGGCGATCGCCCGTGCTTACCGTATGGGTCAGACCCGGGATGTACTGGTGTACCGTTTGCTTGCTGACGAAACAATCGACGAACGGATGCTGGAAATTCTGTCTACAAAGCAAAAAGAATTCGATGCCTTTGCAGAAGACTCCGTGATCGGCGACTTGCAAATGCAAAGCAATGCTGCTTGGCTTAATATGCTGGTGCAAGAAGAACAAACTCGTTTGGCGCGGCGTAACTGACTACATTATTGTCCATCCAGATGGTAAGCCTGAGCACCCTGAATATTTGTGTCAGCTGGTTTACGACGCAGATTAATTCTAACACCGCTTCGTTCCTTGTCCTGTCGGTCTCGATGACTGGCAAAACAGGGGATGGGAGCGGTGTTATTGTTGCGAATGGAGTTTTGTCGGCGAGGTCGATAAAAGGTCGGTTTTTGGGGTAGGGGAGGTCGGCTTTGCGATCGAATGACTGGCAAGGACAGGCGTCGTGATTAGCCTTCAAGTCCCGCCTCGCCCACCAAAGAAGACAGCCGCAAGGCTGTCTCTTTTTTTGCCAGCCGAACCTCGACAAAACAAAGTAAACCCCTTGAGTTCCAATGCAAATGGAGATCAAGGGGTATTTTTGTTCCATTTCTGCCCATTCACGGCTATTCGCTACCTTTTCTTCCTATTCACGTCGATCCCGCCGGCGATTGGGCTGTTGGGATTGATCTACGACAGAAAAAATAATGCTAGAATAGTATGGCTTTTTGTCAAAAATGTTGAGAATATACGTTATTTGTGTTATACTCACAATAAGTTAGTATAGCATATCGTTTTGAGGAGTGATCGATATGACACCAGAGCAGAAAGCTAGAGAAGTCATTGATAATAAATTGGTGCAATCCGGATGGATCATCCAGGATATGAGCAAGCTCAATCTCTTTGCGGGCTTGGGTGTTGCAGTGCGTGAATTTCCTACTAGTACAGGCCCTGTAGACTATGCACTGTTCGTTGGCGGTACACCTGTTGGTATTATCGAGGCCAAGAAAGACGATGCCGGCGAAAATATTACCGCCGTGGAAGGTCAGTCTAACCGTTATGTGAACAGCACTTTCAAGTGGATCAAGGGTGACTATCGCATCCGCTTTGTCTATGAAGCTACCGGCAAACTGACCCGTTTTACTGATTATGACGATATTAAATACCGTTCCCGTACTATCTTTTCTTTCCATCAGCCTCAGGAATTGCAGCGGCTGATGAAACAACCAGATACGATCCGCAACCGTATGAAGCAGTTCCCGGATTTTGATACCACCGGTTTCCGCAAGTGCCAGATTACTGCTATTAGCAATTTGGAGAAGTCTTTTGCATCCAACAAACCCAAGGCACTGATCCAAATGGCAACCGGTGCAGGCAAGACCTTTACCGCAATTACCACTGTTTATCGTCTGCTGAAGCATACCGGAGTAAACCGGGTGTTGTTTCTGGTGGATACCAAGGGCTTGGGCGAGCAGGCAGAGCGTGAGTTCTTGGCTTACCGACCCAACGATGATAATCGATCCTTCTCTGAACTGTACGGAGTCCGTCGCTTGAAGTCGTCCTTTATTCCTGAGGATGTACAGGTGTGTATCAGCACCATACAGCGGATGTATTCTATCCTCCGGGGTGAGGAACTGGACGAATCTACCGAGGAAGAGTCCTTCAACGAGAATGCCGCAATGGATACCCAGCCACCCAAGGAGGTAGTCTATAACACCAAATATCCTCCAGAATTCTTCGATATAATCATCATTGACGAGTGCCACCGTTCCATCTACAACGTGTGGAAACAGGTACTGGAGTACTTTGACGCTTTTCAAATCGGCCTGACTGCAACACCGGACAAGCGTACCTTTGCGTTTTTTGATCAAAATATCGTCAGTGAATACCCCAGAGAGCAGGCCATCATCGATGGCGTCAATGTGGGCGAGGATATCTTCTTGATCGAAACGGAAGTAGGCAAGCAAGGCGGCACCATTCTCCAACAGATGGTGGAATACCGCAACCGCCTTTCCAGAGAAAAACGGTGGGCACATTTGGACGAAGATGTGGATTATCGCCCATCTCAGCTTGACAGGGATATTGTAAATCCCAGTCAGATTCGCACAGTTATCCGTGCATTTAAGGATGCCCTCTATACATGCCTGTTCCCTCGGCGTAAGGAGGTACCCAAAACCTTGATTTTTGCCAAAACTGACAGCCACGCAGATGATATTATTCAGATCGTCCGTGAGGAATTTGGTGAGGGTAACGAGTTCTGTAAAAAGGTTACTTACGCTGCGGAGAATCCGGAATCCGTCCTGAGTTCCTTCCGCAATGACTACTATCCCAGAATCGCCGTCACTGTGGATATGATTGCCACCGGTACGGATGTGAAGCCTATTGAATGCTTGATCTTTATGCGCGATGTACGCAGCAAAAACTATTTTGAGCAGATGAAAGGCCGAGGCACCCGGACTCTCGGCAAGGACGATCTGCAAAAGGTCACTCCCTCTGCAACAGAGAATAAAGACCACTTTGTCATCGTGGATGCTGTGGGCGTTACCAAGTCCAAGAAGTCCGATACCCGTACTTTGGAGCGGAAGCCTACCGTCAGCATGAAAGAACTGATGATGAATGTAGCATTGGGCGCAAAGGACGAAGACACCCTGACATCCCTTGCCAGCCGCATCATCCGTTTGAATAGTCAAATGACGGTGTCTGAGAAGAAGGCCTTCACGGAGACCGTTGGTATTCCCGCGGCCAATTTGGCAGAGAATCTGCTGAATGCTTTTGATGAAGATGTGCTGACGGCAAAGGCACAGACGCAGTATGGCTGCGCTGAACCTACACAGGAGCAGATCGCCCAGGTTCAAAAGGAAACTGTCATTGAAGCGGTCAAGCCTTTCCATGATCCCGAAGTCCGTGACTTCATTGAGAATATTCGTCGGAGTCACGAGCAGATCATTGACAATACCAATATCGACACAGTGACCTTTGCTGG
>JAZORJ010000085.1:0-10138 GCA_045656525.1 Faecousia sp.
GTATTGGGTGGCGCGCTTGCCAATGGCCACCGCATTTCGGATATCGCAGTTGCCGCCGCCATAGCCATGGCCGTCAGCATCATAGGGGTCGTTCCAAACCCGGACGGGGACGTAATTGACACCGGCTTCCGCCAGGGTCTGATACACATCCTGCTCCTGCCCGGCAAAGTTATAATACTTGACGCCGCTGGCCTCCAGTGCCGGGACGCAGGAGGCATCCATGCCCATGATGAAATCTTCAGGCAGGTTTTCGACCTTACTGACATACAAAGAGGAAGGCGGAATAGAGACACTCGCCGCACTTTCCGATGCAGGCGCGCAGGCCGTCAGTAAAATCGTCATAAGTAAAAAGGTTGCGACAATCTTCTTCACGTTCATTCCCTTTCTGCCCCGGCAAGGCTTGCCGGGGCATCAGTTTTATACCGGGTTAAGGGGCGATGGCATCATTGACGTAAATCCGAACGCCGATGCCTTCTACCGTGACGGAGCCGCTCTCGCGGGCAATCACTTCTGCGCCGGCGGTAGCGGAGTCTGCCACCAGATTCCACTGGCCATCGAGGGTGTAAGGAAGACCGGTATTATTGGGGTTGATCAGTGCCAGTGCCTGTCCACCCTTACCGTCGTCGAAGGTGACGGCCAGAATACCGCTGCCCAGCTCTTCCGCGTCGATCGTTACATCAAGATCTGTGAAAATATCGAAGCTCTGACGCATCTGGATCAAGCCCTTGTAGTAGAGCATCGTTGTGTACTCTCTGCTGCCCTCTTTCAGTACGGACCAGTCGATGTTGTTGACCGCATCGCTGGACTTATAGCTGTTTTCGTCGCCGCCCTTGGTGCGCAGCATTTCTTCGCCTGCCTGCCAGAAGGGAGTGCCCTTGGAAATCATCAAAATGGCAGCGCCCAGTTTATTCATACGATTGCGCTGAATATCGGTGTCGGTAGGATTGGACAGCGCCAGCTTATCCCATAAGGTGTTGTTATCATGGGCACTCATATAGTTAATGACCATGCTGTTCGTTACGGCCCAACTCTGACCAACGCTTTCGCCGCCCTTGATGCCGAAAATGACCTTGGATTGATTGGCTGTGCTTGAACCGCTGATATAACCTTGGGAAGCCTTGTCAAACACACTGCCTTTCAGTCCGTCGCGGATCACATCGTTGAATACGGCGATCGTACCGATGGCGTTGCCGCTGGGAGTGATCTTGCTGATGTTGGACTGGTTGGCTTGATCGCTTCCGTCAATGGTAGAGCCCATTGTCCAGCCTTCGCCGTAGAGAATGGCATTGGGGTTAATGGCATGGACAGCGGTTTCCACTTCCTGCATGGTCTGCAAATCGTGCAGGCCCATCAAATCAAAACGCAAACCGTCCAGCTTGTACTCTTCGGTCCAGTAAGCAGTGGAGTCCACCATAAACTTGCCGAACATATACCGCTCGGATGCGGTGTCATTGCCGCAGCCGCTGGCAGAGGAGTTGGCACCGGTGCTGGTGTAGCGATAATAATAGTAAGGAACGATCTTGTTGAAACTGCTGTTGGCATCATAGGTGTGGTTGTACACCATATCCATAATGACATGGATGCCGGCTTCGTGCAGTGCCATTACCATTTGCTTGAACTCTTTGATACGCACTTCGCCGTTGTAGGGATCCGTGCTGTAACTGCCTTCCGGTACATTGTAATTCTTGGGATCGTAGCCCCAGTTGAATTCCGGGGCGGTGCTGGATTCGTCAATGGTAGCAAAGTCATAAACCGGCAGCAGATGCACATGGGTAATGCCCAGCTCTTTCAGATAATCCACACCCACGGCCTTGCCGTGTTCGTTCACAAGGCCGGTTTCTGTAAAGGCCAGATACTTGCCCTTATACTGGGAAGATGCAATTTTGTTGGAGAAGTCCCGCACATGAACTTCCCAGATGATCGCCTCAGAATAAGAGGAGATTGGAGTGGGCTTTTTGGCGTTTGCCCAGCCGTCTGGATTCGTGCGAGAGAGATCCACAACCATGCCCCGGTTGCCGTTAACACCGGCCGCCTTGGCATAGGGATCCACAGCCTCCTGAGTACCCAAAGAGGTGGTGACTGTGTAGGTATAGTAGGTTCCGTGTCCACATTCTTCCGTATGTGCCCATACACCCTTGTCGCCCTTAATCATATCCACAGTTTTGTAAGCGCTTCCTCCGTCGCCGGCTTCAAACAGATTCAAAACGACCTTGGATGCGGTGGGGGCCCATACCTTGAAGGTGGTTTGGCTGCCGCTGATAACAGCACCCAGATCGTTGCCGTCGTAATGGTAATTGTCCGCAAAGAATTTGCTGTCAAAAACATCAGTGGGGATTACTGCTTTTTCGCCGTAACCTTCAATTTCAATCCGGTAGTTGCCGCCCAGATCCAATGTTTCTTCCAGTTGAATATCACCGGAGGAGGCCTCTTTTCCCAAGGAAGACAGGCTCTTCACGGCAATTTCCCGGTCATCTTGGTACACTTTGATCTGTGTCAAGTCGGTAATAGTAGTTTTGGGAGTCAGCCGGTATTGGATGGTGTTTTGGTCAACCATTCCGGCAAGACTAAGTTTCTTCGCAATTTCCAATGTTTTTCCTCCGTCGTTACTGATGTACTGTGCCGGATCGCCGGGCTTTAAGTAAATGAAAGTCTCCTTGCCCTCGATGACAGCAAACCGGTCCTGATCGTAATCCTTGGTTGCGCTGCCCCAAGAGCTTCCGCCGGGATCGGAGCAGTCTTTGCGGACGATAAAGCCGAGTTCCTCAATGCCTTCGGGCACATTGACGACAACCTTTGCACCGTATTCGCATTCGTGGAACAAATAACCCTGGCCGGCCTTATCGCCCCACCAGATCCACATATCGCAGTTTTCGTAGGTGCCGGAATAGGTCCAGTAGAAGGTGACCTGATTATAGCCGTCCTGTAAAGGCTCGGTATATTCAGAAGGCGCAGGTTCAGTAGGTGGCGGTACTGCGGCAGGCTCGCAACCGGTAAACAGCAGCGCTGCCAACAAAAGCAGACATGCTATTTTTTCAAATTTTCTCATAAAGACACCTCTTACATTTTATTTGTTGCGTTTCGTCTTCGTTACGAGAGAAAGGATCTTTGATCGCAGCTGTGGCGTATTATACCGGGAACTGACACGCCATGCCCAGTTCCCATCAGCTGTGGCAGGAATGTTCATGCGACCTTCCTCGTTGGAAAGATTCAGATAATCCTGCAAGGGCACCATGGCCAGATTGGCGCAGCTGCGCATAGCAAACTCAATCAGATCATAGGTGCGGTGCTGGGACGGATTTCTGGGACATTCCCGGTTAAACCGCCGACGGGCTTCGCCTTCTAGGTTCTTTTGCCAAGTATAGGTGCAGTCGGAATCATGGGATGCGGAATATACCACGCAGTTTTTGGAAGTGTACATACGGGGCAGGTTTTCACTGTCCTCGTCATAAAATGCAAAGTGGAGCATTTTCATGCCGGGGAAACCGGTTTCTTCCAGCAAGTCACGCACATCGTCGGTAATAAAGCCCAGATCCTCGGCAATGATCTTTGCTTTTGGATAGGTTTTCTTCAATGTGCGGAACAGGGCAGTGCCGGGGGCAGGATCCCACTTGCCGTTACGGGCGGTGCTTTCCCCATAGGGAATATTGTAATATCCGGCAAAACCCCGGAAATGATCAATACGCAGAATGTCATAAAGCCGGAAAGCACTGCTCACCCGTGCCATCCACCAAGAGAAATTTTGCTTTTCCATCAGCGGCCAGTTATAAATGGGATTGCCCCAAAGCTGACCGTCGGGAGAAAAACCGTCCGGCGGGCAACCTGCAACCACCGTAGGCAAATATTCCGCATCCAGCAAAAATTGCTCCGGAGCAGCCCAGACATCCATGCTGTCATGGGCAACATAGATGGGCATATCACCGATGATTTTAATGCCCTTTCGGTGGGCGTAATCAGCAAGAGCTTTCCATTGGGTGAAAAATTCAAACTGACACCAACGCCAGAAATCCATCTCCTTTTCAAACTCGGCGGCGTGAAGTCTCGCCTGATTGTGATTCCTGTGTTCGGGCATCCACTGGGTCCATTGAGAAAAACCATAGTGGACTTTCAGTGCCATAAACAGAGCGTAATCTTCCAACCAGGCGGCGTTTTGCATTTGAAAGGTCCGATATGACCGATCCAGAACAAAGCGAGAATGGGCCTTGCGGAGCACAGGAAAACGGGTGGTAAACAGCCAGCCATAGTCAATGCGCTTGCTGTTATTCTTTTGCGTATCCAGTTCCGCTTTGGTCAACAAACCTTTTTGTGCCAGTAGGTCCAGATCAATAAAGTAGGGATTGCCTGCTTGGGAAGCAGGGGACTGGTAGGGACTGTCGCCATAGGAAGTGGGATTCAGGGGAAGAACCTGCCAACAGGTCTGCCCTGTGGCATCCAGAAAATCAATAAATTGATGGGCTTGCTTTCCCAGCGAGCCAATGCCATACCGGGACGGCAGACTGCTGACGGGCATAATGATACCGGCCTTGTGCCGGAATCCAAAATTCTTGTGGTCATTCATAGAGAATCAACTGCCTCCAATATAAAAATGAGGTTTGTGCTTTTTATTCTATCATAATTTCAGAAAAATACAATATAGACAAAATGGTCGTTTTATGACGAAGAATAATCCTGCTGTGGGAAAATGAGATATACGGAATCATGGAAAGCAGAAAAACCGTCGCTGAGGAATCGGAATTCCTCAGCTATGGTTTTGCAATGATAGCGCAGAATCAAGATTTAAGCGGGATCAAACCGCTGACCTCTTGAATGCCATCTGTTTTTTGGCAAAGCATAATTGCGAAAAAGTTGGAAATAATGGCGCATAATGGACAAAATGGTCGTTTAATGACGAAAAATAATTCCACTGTGTCTTTTGCGTTTCGTTCCGGTTTGGGTACAGTTTGGGTCAAATTGTTTCCCCCTACAAGGTTTCAGTTTCCACCTCCCCATTTTTTAGCAAAATCAGACCGCCGAGCAATCCGTTAGAAATGTAAGAAAGGCTTGAAAAATATGAACTTTTACACCGCGAAACAAATAGCAGAGAAGTGGAACTTATCAGTCCAATTAGTGCGCCGTTATTGTAAGGAAGGCAGAATAAAATCAGCGATTCAATATGAAGGAGGATGGCTGATTCCAGAGGGAGCAACAAAACCTTGTGTGGATGATTTGGAAGAGCAGGAAGTGCCCAAACTGGTGAAACAACTGCAATACCAATACGCTCGCAACAGCCATTTCGGCATCTATGAGTACATCCAGGTTAACTTGGCGTACAGTTCGTGCCGTATGGCAAGCAATCGACTAACAAGGCAACAGATAGAGGAAATCTATCGCACCAAACGGATTACGTCTGCATTTGAAGCCACAAAGGTGGATGATATTGTTGAAGTGATGAACCACTTTATCTGCATGCGGTATGTTGTCGATAACATTATGATGCCATTGACACAAACGTTTATTAGGCATCTGCATCAACTGTTGACATATGGAACTTATGCAGACCAAACCCATAGGACAGGGGTGGGGGAGTACCGTACCAAAGATACCAAGATAGGTGTGTCACATTATCAGATCAACAAGGCCATCGCGGATTTGGTCAAGGACTACGAGAAAAATTCTGTTGATTTGAATCGGATTTTGGACTTTCATGTGCAGTTTGAACACGTCCATCCTTTTGATGACTACAACGGACGAGTGGGCAGAATCATTATGATGAAAGAATGCCTGCGCCACGAGGTTGTGCCATTTATCCTCGATGACAAGCGCAGAGGCGCATACAACCGCGGAATTGCAAATTGGGAGACAGACCCAGAAATACTAAAAACGGTCGTCTACGAGACCCAAAAGCGATTTCAAAACAAACTGGACGTATGCCACCTGATGCAATATCATCGATTTCCATTACTAACGTATGCTAAGTAATTGATATGTTCTATGTGGGGCGCCAGGGACAATTTGACGCCTATCTGCATAGCGAACTGAAAGAATATCCGCAGATCAATTACGCAGTTGTGCTGGCCTATATGCTCGGCAAGAAGACAGAATGCGAATACAGTGTTCACAGAGGCAATCGAGTCCGTTCACCCACACTTGGGGCGGCGCGTATCAATATGCCAAAAAAGCCAGGCGGCAAAAGAAAGTTGTGATCAATATATAAAAACCTCTTGACTCTGACGTAACGTCATAGTATATGATAGAACCAAGGGGAGGGATGCGTATGATGACGGTGGCGCAAGTGAGCAAGCGAACCGGTGTCAGCGTGCGGACGCTGCACCATTATGATCAGATCGGCCTGCTGAAACCCACCGAGGTAACGGATGCCGGCTATCGGCTGTATGACGACGGGGCTTTGGACAAGCTTTATATGATCCTGGTGTATCGGGAGTTGGGCTTATCACTGAATGAGATCAGCAGCATTTTGGACGCACCGGACTATGACCGCAATCGTGTTTTGGAGCATCAGATCAAGCTGATGCAGGAGCGCGTAGAAAAACTGCAAAACCGAATCAGTTTTGCAAGAGGAATGTTAATGTTAGGAGTGAAATATATGGATTTTGAAGGATTTGACCCCAAGAAAATTGATGAATACAGCCAGCAGGCCAAGACACTTTATGGAAAAACGGATGCCTACAAGGAATTTGAGCAGAAGTCCGAGAATCGCACCGCCGAACAGGAAAAGGACTTGAACGCACAGGTGATGGACTTCTTTGTGCGGCTGGGCAAAATGCGCCCCTGTGAACCGGACAGCGAAGAAGCCCAAAACTGGGCGAAGGAGCTACAGGCGTTCTTTACGGAGCATTTTTACACCTGCACGCCCCAAATTCTTCAGGGTCTGGCAGAAAGCTACGCCGGTGGTGGCAGCATGACGGAAAACATCGATAAAGTCGGTGGCGAGGGCACAGGCGCTTTTGCCAAGATAGTCATTGATATCTATCTCTCCCGTCTGTAATTGACAAAAGCGGATGCTTCGGCATCCGCTTTTTGTTGCTTTTCTTTACAGAATATGATATAAGATAGGTAAGTAAATTGTGACTTAAAGCTTTGAGGGGATTACTGCAAACCTGACAGACTTGCAGTAACCTCTGGCACACGCTCTTTTGGTCGCCGCCCCCGTCAATGATAGGGGCATTGTCGGTTTTTTTCGGCACCTGCGACCATCTGGCTGCAGGTGTTCTTTTTGTCGCTTTTTGCAATCTGTCGAAAAGGAGGTTCATTTTTTCTTCTGTCGCCTTATGCTACCGGCACTAAGGTTCAACAAACTATATAAAAGGAGAAAAAATAATGTCCAAATATTCCATTAAAGAACTGTGGGACGAAACCTACGGAAAAACCGAACGAGTACGCGATTATGCAGGCAGGCTGATGCTGAAATCTGCCTGCGGAAATCCCCATAGCGCATATCAACCCACCATTGACCATATCCGCCCGATTTCTAAAGGCGGTAAGAATGTGAAATCCAACATCGTCATTTGCCACTGGGAAACCAATGAGGAGAAAGGTGATTTCTTTCCCCATTGGCAAGCAAATGGACATCGTTTTCACGCAAGGAGAACGAATGGCGAAAGCAACAGATACGGCATTGTAAAGGAGAGGTGAGAAAATGCTCAAAAAGATCAAAACATCCCTTTCTAAAATCAACTACAAGCTGTTTTTTGCCCTGCTCGTCCTCGGATTGGCACCCACAGTCTACACCACAGTCCGGGTGTTCTTCCTCGGTCAGTTACCGGGCGAGTATTCCTTCTCTATCGCAGGTCAGCTCTCCTGGGTGAACCTGCTGTATGAGATTCTGAACGAAGCCATCATCCTGCCCCTGTTCTATTTCGTTGGCAAGGTAAAAGACGATAAGGTGGCATTTTCAAACCGCGTCCGCACCGGTATGCTTATTTCCCTTGGCGTGTATGCTGTGCTGTTCGCAATCGTGCTGATCTTTGCAGAGCCCATGCTGAAGTTGATGGCAACCAACGCAAGCATCCTGGAGCTTTCAGCATCCTACATACGCATCGAGAGCATCGCTAACATTTTCTCTATCCTCACGCAGTTTGCTCTGGTTGCCTTGGTGACAATCAATAAGAGTAAATACCTTTATGCCCTCACCGGTGCTCGTCTGGTGCTGTGCCTTGTGAGTGACACCTTCCTCGTATCGAGCCTGTCCGTGTCATTAAATCTCGGCGTGAATGGCATCGGATATTCCAATATCCTCGTCAATGCATTGCTCCTTGCGGTGTCCCTTGCGCTTCTTGCAAAAGAGGAGATAAAGGTGTTTTCCAAGGCGAAACTCCGTTTTTCGTGGACAAAAGAGTTTGTGAAGATTGGCGGTATCTCGGGCGTGGAATCTCTGGTGCGCAATGTTGCCTATATGGTGATGATCGCCCGGATGGTCAATGTGGTGGGCGAACAGGGCACCTATTGGGTGGCGAACAACTTTATTTGGGGATGGCTCCTTTTGCCGGTGCTGCAGCTGGGCGAGCTTATCAAGCAAGAGGTGGCAACCGACAAGGAAAATATCCGCCGCAACTCTCTGGGTTATTTTGGAATCACGGCGGTCATCTGTGCGTTGTGGTTTGTCAGCATTCCCCTGTGGAAGCCATTTATGGCTCAAGTGTTAGGCTTTGCGGAGGTGGACAAGCTTTTCGACCTTGTGCTGTTGTTGGTTGGCTTTTATGTTCTGTACGCAGTGCAGAATGTGTTTGACTCCACTTTCTACGGCTTGGGAAAAACAAACTCTATGCTGTTTGAATCGGTAGTGACGAATACCGTCTATTACGGCATGGCCTTTATTCTCTACGCCACGGGTCTGTGGACACCAACGCTGACCGGCATCGCGCTGCTGTTCGGTATCGGCAATGCTTTTGACAGCCTTGTATCCGCTGCGGCGTATGCGTATTTGCTGAAGAAGCAGAAAATCAACATATTGAAGGTGTAAGAACTGCCCACACCGAAAAGGGGAAGAAAATGAGTACAGAAAATATCTTTTATACAAGCGACCGGGCTGAGTGGCGGAGATGGCTCGCAGAGCATTTTGAGACGGAAACGGAAGTTTGGTTTGTGTTTCCTCTGAAGAATAGCGGCAAGCTGGGGCTTTCTTATAACGATGCCGTGGAGGAAGCGCTGTGCTTTGGCTGGATCGACAGCATTTATCACGCTGTAGATGGGGGACGCGCCTTGCGGTTCACGCCGAGAAGGGCCGGAAGTCCCTATTCCCGTCCCAACATTGAACGTCTGATTTGGCTGGACAAGCAGGGGATGCTCCACCCCAGTGTACGGGAAAGCGTTGCCGATCTGATCTCTGCGCCCTATATTTTTCCGGAGGATATCCTGGATGCGATCCGTGCAGACTCGGTGGCGTGGGCGCATTTTGAAGCCTTCTCCCAGCCCTACAAGCGCATCCGCGTTGCCTACATCGACGCAGCGCGAAAGCGACCCGAGGAATTCAAAAAGCGACTGGATAGCTTCCTGCGAAAAACTCGGGAGGGCAAGCTGATCCCCGGCTACGGCGGCGTAGATAAGTATTACAAATGACTATAATTTGACGGAGGTTGCTGTATGTTAGTATACGCCATTATTATGTTTCTGGTTGCAGCTGCGTTTGCGGCAATGGGTATTGCAATATACAGAGGCAAAACGGATTTGATTCACGATTACCACCAAACAAAACTTACAGACAAATCAGCCTACGGAAAAGCCTTTGGAAAAGCGATGCTTGTTATCGCAACAGTATTACTGCTCAGCGGCATCATAGGTCTATTTGAAAATATGATCATACTTGCCGTTGCTATACTAGTCATAGGATTGGTGATTGGCATAGGCAGCATTGTCGCAGTACAAAGAAAGTACAATAAGGGAGTATTCTAAATTGTAATTTGTAGGTGAGATAATGATTATTCTAATTACGGGAGCATCCCATACAGGCAAAACTGCACTTGCCCAAAAATTGCTCGAAAAATATAAATATCCATATCTGTCCATAGACCATCTGAAAATGGGTCTGATTCGCAGCGGCAATACAGAACTTACTCCCATGAGTGATGATAAGGATTTGACCGCATACTTATGGCCCATCGTCCGTGAAATGGTTAAAACTGCTATCGAAAACAAGCAGAACTTA
>JAZORJ010000086.1:0-6374 GCA_045656525.1 Faecousia sp.
CACACGAATCACGCGAATCAATTCGTTCACATCGTGACCATCCACAGGGCCGAGATAGATAAGTCCCATATTTTCAAACATAGTCGTAGGCAACACAGAGCGTCTGACCCACGACTTGACATGGCTCGTGGCCGTATAGACAGCCTTACCACCGGGGATTTTGCTCAGCATTTCCCGATAGTGCTGCTTCATACCCAGATACCGCTCCTTGGTGCGAAGCTGAGAAAGATGGCGGGACATACCGCCCACATTGCGGTCGATTGACATCTCATTGTCGTTGAGGATGACCAGCAGGGGCTCTTTGCTGTCGGCAAGGTCATTCAGACCCTCATAGGCCATACCGCCGGTAGCGGCACCGTCACCGATCACCGCAACAACATCATATTGATCTTTCAATAACGTTCTTGCTCGGGCCATACCCAGCGCAATAGAAACGGAACTGGAAGCGTGTCCGGCAACAAATGCATCTGTATGACTCTCCGAGGGCTTCGGAAATCCCGCAATGCCGCCAAATTGGCGCAAATGCTCAAAATCCGCTTGGCGACCGGTCAGCAGCTTATGAACATAAGACTGATGACCTACATCAAACACCAAGCGGTCCTTTTCGGTATCATAAACCGTTTCCAGAGCAACGGTCAACTCCACGACGCCAAGATTGGATGCCAAGTGGCCGCCTGTCCTGGCAACGTGCTCTATTAAAAATTCACGGATCTCACGACACAGGTCTTTCCGCTGGGAATCGTCCAAGGAAAGCAGGTCCTGATGCCCATTGATTCTATCTAAAATGCTCACTATATGACACAACCTTATTTCTTGCTTTTCGAAGGTTTTCCATGGCCGCTGATTACACTGATGACCTTACCGGCCAAATGCACAATTGCAGTAGAGGAATTCACCGCAAATGTCTTACCGATTGCCTTACCGCCAACGGTAAGGCCGGAAACAAAGGCGGACATCAATAGGCCCATCATTGCTGGCCATGCAAACTCAAATCTGGCGATCAGCTGTGCGGCAATCGTCGCAGATGCCGTACCGGAGACTACGCCGCAGATGTCGCCGATAACATCGTTGCAGATGGAGCTGACCCGTTCGGCATTCCGCAGCAACCGAATGGACTCCTGAGCACCCGGCACTTTCCGGGCAGCCATAGAATGAAAGGGCGATTCATCCGCAGAGGTGACTGCAACGCCAATGATATCAAAAACAATACCCACCAGCACGATGATCAGCAGGATCACAAAAGAAGCCAGCAGACCGCTCATGCTCATGATCTCATTGGAAATGAGTGTAATTGCCGCAGACACAAAAATTGTCACCAAAAAAATGGTGACAACCCACCGAATGGTTTTGTTGCGTTCTTTTTTTGCTTGACTTGGGTCAGCCTTAGACACAGGAATTTCTCCTTTAATTATTTATAAAATGACGGCGGCAAACAGGATAAATCTTACGGCTTAGGTCGGGTTGGTTTTCCCCGGACAGAACCTACCGTTGCCGCGCAGGCCGTTTCCGTTTAATCCGTCCGCTCAAGTGTTGCCAGCTTGAATACCCGATTGCCACTTAGTCCGTACTGTAATCCCCTGTCTGCCCCATTACGACAGCCTAGGTGATTTCCACGGCAGAATTACGCCATAGTCTTAGCCTCTTTTGCAAGGATGATTTCCAGAGGCAATATCGGCAGTTGTTATGGCCATAACAACCAGCCGCATGATCCTCTTTCCCAACATACTCACTCAAGGCAGGCTACACTGCACGCAGCAACACGATTCTGTGCACCACGTTGCAGGTTCATACCAGGCCCGTACGCGAAGGTGGCTTCCCAAGTTTGGGAGTTCCCGTTCTTCGTCGCACGCAACCAGGTCTCCACGGAAGCCGGGTCGTATGCTCCATGCCATTGGAGCGCGCCCGGGATCCTTAACCCCCAGCACCCACCCTAAACTGGGCGTAAAAAGCAGACACCAGGGACTTCATCGATGTGCCCTTCAAAGGATTTTTAGGCCCTTCCTGGAAAATGGCTATTCCGACTAGGATACTGCGCCGTCGCAAAAAATCATAGCATACTTTTTATGAATATACAAGTATTTTTTCATAAAATACAGGAATATTTATGAATCATTCAATATTTTGGATATTCATTCTTTTACAAACCAATCATCTACAATATCACTGTGGGTAATAACAATGGAAATATCCCGCAGTTCATCCCGAGAGAACCAGCGAAGTTCCCGGGATTCTTCGCTGATCCGCAAAGTTGAATTTTCCGGAAGCTCCAACGCAAACACAACGATTACCATCCGCCAGATACTGCCATCCTGATACGCCGCAATCCGCCCGGGTTCTCCGTAAACCGCCAATTTGCGGAATCTGTCCTTCGGAAGACGCAGGCCCAGCTCTTCCCACACTTCCCGTGCAATGGCGTCAATGGGTTCTTCATATTTCTTAACACCGCCGCCGACTAAGCCCCAGGTATCGGAATCCCGGCGTCGCTCCAAAAGCAATTTGTCGCCACAGGTGATAATGGCATTGGCTCCCAGATGCGCCGGCATCGTGGTTTTGGGCGCATTGGGGTCATTTCGATAAAATTTTACAATCGACATACTATTCCCTCTGTTTTTAAAATTCATCCGGTACCGGTTTTGTCACACCCGTTCGACGGGCCTTGTCCAAGCCGCCGGTCATGTGTCCCTCGGGATTCTGTGCAAATTTTCCCCGACGGATGGCATCTTCTCCGAATTTATCCCGGAGGGCATCCACCGTTTCGTCCAGTTTCAGCTTCTTCTCGTATTGCTCCGGACTGACGCCGGAAAACAGGTCAAACTGCTGGTAGGCTTCTCCTGTAATCTTGGTCATCTGCACGCCCAGCTGCCGCAGAGGTGTGATTCCATCCCAAGCCTCATCAAAAATCCGGCAGGCCTCCTTGTATATTTGCCCGGTGATATTGGTTGCCCCATTCATTTGCGCCTGATGGGAAAAATGCATAAAATCATTGGTTCGCAGATGGATAGATAGGCAGCTGCCGCATTTTCCGTCCCTGCGCATTCGCATTGCCACGGTTTCACACAGCCCCAGAAGCACTTGATGGGCATGGTCGTAGGTTACTACATCTGTGGAGGTGGTAACGGAGTTGCCGTAACCCTTGTTCTCCGCAGGCTCCGGGGTCACTGCGTCTGCATTGCGGCCGTTTGCAAAATGCCAGATGGTTTCCCCATGCTTGCCCATTTTGCGCCGCAACAGGCTCACATCCGCCTGTGCCAGATCGCCGATGGTGTAAATGCCCATGAGCCGCAATTTTCGCTCTGTGGCAGCGCCCACTAAAAACAGATCCCGCACCGGCAAAGGAAAGAATTTCGCTTCCATTTCCTCCGGAAACAGTGTGTGCACCTTATTAGGCTTTTCAAAGTCTCCCGCCATTTTTGCCAGCAATTTATTGCTGGAAATACCGATATTGACGGTAAATCCCAATTCCTCATTGATCCGCCGACGCATTTGCTCCGCGGCAGTCAACGGGCTGCCCCACAGGCGCTGGGTGCCAGTCATATCCACCCACGCCTCATCAATGGAATACTGCTCCACCTTGGGACTGAACTGCCGGAGCATGTTAACAAAATGTCGTGACGCTTCCACATACAACTCGTAATCCGGTGGGATCACCACCAGATCCGGGCATTTCTCCAATGCCTGAAACAAGGGCTCGCCCGTCTGAATGCCATACTTTTTCGCAGGCGTACTTTTTGCCAAAATGATACCATGCCGGGATGCTTTCTCCCCAGCCACCCCCGACCGCACATCCCGCAAATCCGTACTTTCTCCCAGCACCTTCACCCGGTATGCGGCAGACCAGCTTAAAAATGCGGAGTTTGCGTCCACATGGAATATGACACGTTCTGCCATCAGCACACCTTCCTCATTAAGCACCAGCTATGGGTGCGAATGGTATATTTCAGTTCAAACAGCGTTTTTTTACCGTCTACCATTGCACGGCAAAGAAAAATCTTCGCCTCGATCCCCACATACTGCACATCCTTGACGCTGATCACTTCATCAATATCCACGCGCAAAAGCTGATGGGTCTGTTCCAGTCGCAATCGCAGCGGACGAATCTCACCCCCGGCACTGCACATGGATATCACATCCACCGGACACATCGTATTTTCCAAACCCATCACCTCCTTTTGTTTTATTATAGCACATTTGTTCGCTATAAGCAATAGGATTTTATTGGGTAATTGTAAAAAACTCCCCTGCACTTAAACAGCGCACGGGAGTTTCTTGTCGCAAATTTTGCACATACCATAGTAAGCACCATAAACCACCAAGCAAACACCAAACACGCTGGCCACCACCATGACCGGCATGATCTCATCGCTCAGGAACGGGAAAATACTTGTTTCAATAAAGAACCAGTTGTATCCGGCATCGTAAACCGTGTTGCCGAACCACGCCCACACAAGGATCATCAGAATCCCCACAAATTCCTTCCAAATCTTGCGGATATCCAACTTTACTGCCCCATAGGCAAGATTCAGAACGCCCCAACAAAACAGCAGACCATGGTACATAAAGGTCTGGAAAATCAGATAGCAGAACGGTGGCTGGCCACCCAAAGCTGTGCCAGGATAGCACATCCACATCAGCGATGATGCAATAGATAAAACCACAACAGGTGTCTTGATTCCCTTCAATCTGGGATTAAACTGCACAAAGGGTACCATAACTGCCATGATGGTGCAAATATTAAAGGGTAACTTATAGGCGCTGATGCCGCTGTAACTATCCGACAGGGGCATAATAAAGAAGTCCCCAACATAGAAGCCGATTACCAGATACGCAAAGATACGCAAAATTTTTTCCGCCTTCTTCTTACACAGCAAGGACAGCAAAACCGTACCGCCAAAAATGATTCCCAAGTATGTAAAATGCCAAATGTCAAACAGACCGATCTGCATAGCCGATGTATTTTTACTGAACAAATACGCAAATAACTCTTTCATATCTGCCTCCGATTGGAAAAGATGGTAAAACCAGTATACCATAAATGAACAAAATATGACATTAAGGTTTGCTTAATTATTTTCTTGTAAAAAGGGGCAAAATTTGCTATACTAAGAAAAAGGAAGTGATTTTTATGAGACCCGCCAAAACAGTATCCGCCTCTCGGACGGAGCAGCAGTATATCCTCCGCCCTGCCCATATCAATCCCTACGGCCGACTTTTCGGTGCGCAGCTGCTGAAATGGATCGACGAGGTAGCCGGCATTGTAGCCGTGCGCCACTGCAACGCCATTGTCACCACCGCCGCCATTGACAATCTGGAATTTAAAGAGCCCGCCTATTCCGGCCAGATGATCGTTCTGCTGGGACAGATCACCTATGTGGGCCGCACCTCTATGGAAGTCAGAGTGGACACCTATACTGAGGCTCTGGACGGCACACGGAAAATGATCAATCGGGCATATCTGACCATGGTCGCTATCGACAACGAGGGTGCTGCCGTGGAGGTTCCCTCTCTGATTTTGGAAACCGAAGAGCAGCAGGCAGAATACGAGGCTGCGGTGAAGCGCAAGGAAATGCGCAAGCAGCGCAGATTGGAGCATTATTAAATAACCCTTGGGCGGTTCGGTCTGTCGGGCCGCCTTTTTCATGCATCCCCGTTCATACTTATTTCATTTGACATTTTTTATATTCTACCTTATCATTGCTATATTACAAAAAATGGAGTGATGGTTCATGACTGCTAAGGAAGCCCGTCAAGAGCAATGGAATAAACTAAAAGATCAGCCCCTAAGCGCAAAATTGAAATACATATTCACCTATTATTGGGGTGCTATCGCTTTATCCGTATTTGCACTGATCTTTGCTACCAGCTGGATCGTTGGCGCACTAACGCAAAAGGAAGTTGTTTTATCCGGCAGCATTATAAACAGCATAGCACTGGACTCCTATCAAGATAATATCGCGGAAGAATTTCTGGCAGAACAGCAGTTCGATTCCGAGGAATACACCTTCGACTTACTCGATGATGTTTTATTTAACACCACGGACATTTCCGCAGTGGAGCATATCGCGACACGAATCTACACTGGGGATTTGGATTTTATTGTTGCTGATCTTGAAGCATACACCCTACTCAGCGCATACTTTGCAGATTTAGAAACAGTTCTGACAAAGGAACAACTGGAAAAATACCGTCCGTATTTTGTCTATGTGGAGCGGGATGCGTTGGAAACGCTGGAACAAGGTGACCAAGGCACCGGCTTGGTATTTCCAAAGTATTATCTCGATGATGCCGAACTGGAAGATCCCATTGCTTTGGGCATCCGTATTCCCAAGACCTCCTGCTTATTTGAAGCATACGCCTTCCCAGATGAGGAGATCATA
>JAZORJ010000087.1:0-3823 GCA_045656525.1 Faecousia sp.
GCTGCAAACCCTTGTATAATGAATTATCAACAAAAATGAATCCGAAAATTTGGAGGATATACCAATGAAAAACAGCGAAAAGACTTTGGATATGATCGTAAACCTCTGCAAAAACCGGGGTTTTGTCTATGCCGGCTCCGAGATCTACGGTGGTCTGGCAAACTCTTGGGACTACGGCCCCTTGGGTGTGGAATTTAAGAATAATGTGAAGAAGGCATGGCTGAAAAAATTTGTGCAGGAATCCCCCTACAATGTGGGTCTGGATGCCGCCATTCTGATGAACCCCACCACTTGGGTCACCACCGGCCACGTGGGCTCCTTCTCCGACCCTTTGGTGGACTGCAAGGGCTGCGGCTCCCGCCAGCGTGCGGACCAGCTCATCTCCGCATCCGAGTCCGGCAAGGATGTGAATGTGGATGCTATGAGTCAGGAAGAAATGGATGCCTATATCGCTGCGCATGAGGATGTGATCTGCCCCAACTGCGGCAAGCATCACTTCACCTCCATCCGTAAGTTCAACCTGATGTTCAAGACCCAGATGGGTGTTACCGAGGATTCCTCCTCCACCGTCTATATGCGTCCCGAGACCGCACAGGGCATTTTCGTAAACTTCGCAAATATCCAGCGTACCACCCGTAAGAAGCTGCCCTTCGGCGTATGTCAGGTGGGTAAGGCCTTCCGTAACGAGATCACCCCCGGCAACTTCACCTTCCGCACCCGTGAGTTTGAGCAGATGGAATGCGAATTCTTCTGCCAGCCCGGTACCGACTTGGAGTGGTTTGCCTACTGGAAGGATTTCTGCAAGAACTGGCTGATTTCCTTGGGTATCAAGGAAGATTCCCTGCGTCTGCGTGACCATGATCCGGCAGAGCTGGCCTTCTATTCCCGTGCAACCACCGATATCGAGTACCAGTTCCCCTTCGGCAGCGGGTGGGGCGAGCTGTGGGGCATTGCTGACCGCACCAATTACGACTTGGGCCGCCATCAGGAGGCTTCCGGCAAGTCCTTGGAGTACTACGATCAGGAGCGTAACGAGCACTACATTCCCTATGTCATCGAGCCCTCTTTGGGTTGTGACCGCGTGGCGCTGGCCTTCCTGTGCGAAGCATACGACGAGGAAGTGGTTGGTCAGGATAAGAACGGCAAGGATGACATCCGTACCGTCCTGCACCTGCATCCTGCTCTGGCACCCTTCAAGGCAGCCATCCTGCCCCTGAGCAAGAAGCTGTCTCCCAAGGCAGAGGAGATCTATGCTGAGCTGCGCAAGGACTTCATGGTGGACTTTGACGATTCCGGTTCCATCGGTAAGCGTTACCGCCGTGAGGACGAGATCGGCACTCCCTTGTGCATCACCGTGGACTTCCAAACTGTGGGCGATGAGAACACTCCCGCCGATGACTGCGTCACCGTCCGCGACCGTGATACTATGGAGCAGGTCCGCGTTCCCATCAGCGAATTGAAGGCATACATCGCCGAAAAGTGCTATTTCTAAAAAGCAAGAACAGCCCCCCGGGGCTGTTCTTTTTGAACGCAACGATATGTGAAGTCAACAAACTGTTGAGAAAAAAGCCGGATTCCAACTGTGAGTATGTTTACTTTCTGAGGTGTGCCTATTATAATCAAAGCATACAAGGCCTTGCAAACAATAGAATTATGTATTTTTGGGAAGGATGTCTGTACTATGGCAACGATTGGAAAAAACATAGCACATTATCGCAAACAGTGCGGATTGACACAGGAAGAGCTGTCCGAAAAGATGAATGTCACATCTCAGGCAATCTCCAAATGGGAAAATGATTTATCCTATCCCGATTTGGCAACCACAATGGAATTGGCGGCTGTCCTTCATGTGACAGTGGATCAATTATTGAACGGCAAACCGGATATACCTGTGGCAACGGATGCAAGTTCGGAACAGATTGCCCGGCGTATTTTGCGTATCTATACCAAATCGGGGGATAAGGAAGAACCTTTTGAGGTAACGGTGCGTATTCCGGTAGAAATCCTCTTGGCTGCCGACGAAAATGGCACCTTGCAGGAACTGGTTGGCGAAACAGCACCGCAGATAACTTTGGCACTTGGTATGATTCGCAATGGTGTTAAGGGAACGCTTGTGGAATGTCAGACCGACGAAGCTTTGGTTCAAATTACGGTGGAAGATTATGAGAATTGAGATTATTTCCGGCGGGGAAACTTCCTTGTATGCGATACCGGAGCAAGTAGAGTTTATCGGAATTACCCTTGAGAATGCAGAAAGAGATTTGAACATTGTAGCCGGTATCCCCGACTGTTTGGGAAAATTACCGATTGAATGCGTCGATCAGGAGTACCGACTGGCAGAGGGAATGACACTTACAGCGCATTTATACACCCTTCAAGGGAAGGCACGCGTTTTGTCGTGGAAACCCTATCCGGATTTCCCGTTCTATGATCTGCACTTCGGTGGTGTTCATATTAAGGTATATGGGTAAATGCAAAGAGCAGGCTCTTGTGAGCCTGCTCTTTTTATTAAAGTTTACAGTATTCTTTGGCTGTTTCAGCGGCAACTGCTGCATTGTTGTAGACCAACTGGATGTTGGATGCCAGAGAATTGCCGCCGGTAAGCTCTGCCACTCTGGCCAGTAGGAAAGGGGTGGTTTCCTTGCCGTGAATGCCCTTGGCCTCGCATTCCGCAATAGCCTGATCAATGGCTGCATTGATGGTATCCAAAGGCATGGCGTATTCTTCGGGAATGGGATTGGTAACCAGCATACCGCCAGGGAAGCCCAAATCGTTCTGCACCTTGAAAGCCTTGGCCAAATCCGCAGGAGTGTCAATCCGATAATCCACTTTGAAGCCAGACTGACGGGTGTAGAAGGCGGGCAGTTCCTCCGTACCGTAGCCAATTACAGGCACACCCTTGGTTTCCAAATACTCCAAAGTCAAGCCCAAATCCAAAATGGACTTTGCACCGGCGCATACCACCATCACAGGTGTCTGCCCCAGCTCTTCCAGATCGGCGGAGATATCCATAGTTGTTTCTGCGCCTCTGTGTACACCGCCGATGCCGCCGGTTGCAAACACACGGATGCCGGCCATGTGGGCAATGATCATGGTAGTGGTAACGGTGGTAGCACCGTCCTCACCCCGGGCGCACAGCACAGCCAAATCCCGACGGGAAGCCTTGGCGATTGCCTGACCCTTCTTGCCGAAATACTCGATCTCTTCCTCGGTAAGACCAGCCTTCAAGCGTCCGCCAATTACAGCGATTGTAGCAGGTACAGCGCCATGCTCACGGACGATGCGTTCTACATTCAGGGCAGTTTCCACATTCTGAGGATATGGCATGCCGTGAGAAATGATGGTAGATTCCAATGCTACCACAGGACGGCCTTCCGCCAGCGCTTGTGCAACTTCGGGTTTAATGTCCAAATAACAGTTCATAATAAAATCCTCCTGATTTTTTGTTATTTTATCATAAAAGTTAGACGCAATCAAGCGTTCTTGAAAGGAAAGGGAAATACGGCAAGTGCTACATGTGTATTTTGTCGAAATCTGGGATACGAAAAATACTTGACAAACCCGTGCGCCCATGCTATAATACCTAGGCACTCAGGAAGTGCCCAATATCGCGGGATAGAGCAGTTGGAAGCTCGTCGGGCTCATAACCCGGAGGTCGGAGGTTCGAGTCCTCCTCCCGCAACCAAAGAAAACACCACCCAATCGGGTGGTGTTTTCTTTGGTTATGAAGAAGATTCGTAACGACCTGCGGGTTCCCGGAGGGGAGCGAGCCGACTGCCGCCGGGGGCGGGAAGAAGGAGGCGAGCGAGTGGCAGCGGTCTAT
>JAZORJ010000088.1:0-4976 GCA_045656525.1 Faecousia sp.
CCGGATCTGTATCTGCCGGATAAAGCCATCGATTTGCTGGACGAGGGAGCGTCCCACGCCCGGATGGAAGAAATGCGCTACAACAGAAATGCCGCACAGCAGAATCTGGAACAGGCATTAAATGAAGCTGTGCGGGAAAGCCGTTTTGAAAAAGCGGCGGAGCTGCGGGATAAAATGCAGAAGATGGTGGCCAAAACCGCCGATCATAAGCGCCCCAGAACAGTAACCGGGGCGGATGTAGCTTGGGCTGTTTCCGCCCGCACAGGCATTCCTGTGGGGCGGCTGAATGCGGATCAGAGACAGCGTCTGGTGGAACTGGAACAGATCCTTTCCAAAGCTGTGATTGGCCAGCAGAAGGCTGTTCACGGTGTGGCGGAGGCAGTACGCCGAGGCTTTTCTGATATTCGGGACGAGAACCGACCGGTGGCGTGTCTCATGTTCACCGGCCCGACGGGCGTGGGAAAAACAGAACTGTGCAGGGCCTTGGCAGAAGAGCTGTATGGCAGCAGGGATGCCATGATCCGGCTGGATATGACGGAGTATATCGAAAAGCAATCCGTATCCCGGCTGATCGGCGCGCCTCCCGGTTATGTGGGTTACGAGGAAGGGGGGAAACTCACGGAGGCAGTGCGCCGCCGGCCATACTGTCTTGTGCTTATGGACGAACTGGAAAAGGCCCATCCGGATGTGTTGGGGTTGCTGCTGCAAATCATGGAAGAGGGTGTGTTGACCGATTCCACGGGCCGTCGGGTCAGCTTCAAAAATGCCATCATCGTCATGACTTCCAACACCGGTGGCAGGATCAAAGGTGACGGACTGGGATTTTGTCCCGTTGGCAATGACAAAGAACAGCAAGAGTCTCTGAATCAAACCTTCCTGCCGGAATTTTTGGGTCGGCTGGATCAGATCATTGCTTTTGCACCGCTGGGACAAGAAGAACTGACCGCCATCGCCCGGAAGTACTTGGAGCAGCTTCAAGACAGGATGGCAGCGAGCGGAATGCAGTTGGAGCTGGATGACAATTTGGCAGGGCACTTATCGGCCCAGTGCAAGCCCAGAAATGGTGCCCGACATTTGCGGCGGTTGATCCAATCAAAAGTGGAAGGACCGCTGGCGGAGGAGCTGCTGCGCAATGGGAAAAAACCAGCCCAAATCCGGGGGGATATCCGGGAAGGGGAGATTATTTTCCAAATATAAGAAAAATATATAGAACAAGCGTTCGAAAATTAGATTTTTCCGGTTTTTTTATAAAAAAATATAACTTTTTTGCAAAAAAAGATTGATTTTTGAAAAACAAGGTATTATACTGTCATTAAGTGGAGCAAAATGGATGTAAAGTGGAGCAAAATGGAGGAGGTGAGCATCAATGATCGGAAAATACACAGCCAAAATGGACGACAAGAACCGTTTGATCGTTCCTGCCAAGCTGCGGGAAGAGCTGGGTGAAGATTTTTATGTGACTTTGGGTGTCAACTGTGGTCATCGGTGCTTGACCATCTACAAGGCATCCGACTGGCAGACCCTGAGCGACAACTATAATACCTTGCCCATTTCTCAAAAGGGCGCAGCCACCAGCTTGATCTTCATGAATGCGGTGGAATGCGAACCGGACAAGCAGTACCGTTTCAGCCTGTCCCAGTTCTTGCTGAGCTATGCCGGAATCCAAAAGGAAGTTATGATCGTTGGCCGCGCAGGCCAAGCAGAGATTTGGGATCTGAACGAATTTGAAGCCTTTGAGGCAGAGAATCTCACTCCCGAAAAGCTGCTGGCATCCTTGGAGGCCATCGGTTTATGAGTGAATTTCATCATGTGTCCGTCTTGTTGGACGAGTGCATTGAAGGCTTGAATATCCGTCCGGACGGTATTTATGTGGATGGCACCCTTGGCGGTGCCGGACATTCCAGCCAAATCGCCGCACGGCTTACCACCGGCAGACTGATCGGTATTGACCGGGATCCTGTTGCGCTGAAAGCGGCAGGGGAGCGGCTGGCACCCTTCGGAGATAAGGTGACCCTAGTCCATTCCAATTTCTGTGAGATTGCGAATGTGCTGGATAATCTGAGTATTGACGGTGTAGACGGCATCCTGTTGGATTTGGGCGTTTCCTCACCCCAGTTGGATGATGGAAGCCGGGGCTTCTCTTACATGACTGACGCACCGCTGGATATGCGCATGAACAACGGTGATGCGCTGACAGCCGAAGAAGTGGTGAACACTTGGTCTTATGAAGAATTGCGCCGAATCCTGTTCGATTACGGCGAAGAACGATATGCACCTCAGATTGCGGCTAATATCTGCCGCACCCGGGAAACAAAACCCATCAAAACCACATTGGAACTGGTAGATGTGATCCGTGGGGCGATGCCTGCATCGGCCTTGCGGGAAAAGCAGCATCCTGCTAAGCGCAGCTTCCAAGCCATCCGCATTGCCGTCAATGATGAGCTGGGTGCGGTACGGCAGGTGATGGAAGCGGCCATTCCCAAGCTGAATCCCGGCGGACGGCTGGCGATCATCACATTCCACTCGCTGGAAGACCGGATCGTAAAGAACGGCATGGCAGACGCAGCAAAGGGCTGTATCTGTCCACCCAATTTCCCGGTTTGTGTCTGCGGGAAAAAGCCGCAGGTCAAGCTTGTGAACAAAAAACCCATTGTTTCAGGGGATGAAGAACTGGAACGCAACCCCAGAGCACGCAGCGCAAAGCTGCGAATCTGCGAAAAGCTTTGAAAAAGGAGGGATCTTCATGGCGATGCAGCCTGAGATTCGGTATATCAACGCATATGTATCCGGCACAGCTGCACCTCAGCCGGAAAAGAGACCTCAGAAGCGGACAATGGCGCAGCTTCCCAAGGTGAAAAAGCAGCTTCGTTATGTGATCCCGGTGGATCTGGTAGCCTTGGGCGGTATTTTGTCCGCTGTCGTGCTGGTAATCATGCTGACGGTTGGCCTTGTGCAGATGAATCAGGCGAAGAATGAAGCGCAGGCTTATCAAGCATATGCCGTGTCTCTGCAAGAGGAAAATGCCCAGTTGCAGGATACATATAAGTCCGGCTATGATCTGCAAGAGATTCGCCAGATCGCCACAGCCATGGGCATGGTGCCTGTGGAGCAGGTGCCTCATTTGCAAATGCAAGTGGTGACTCCTCAGGAAGAACCCGAGCCCACAGCGTTGGAAAGTTTTTGGGCATTCTTCCTAGGAATGTTTGCATAATGCCATTCCCGGCCAATATGATTGAATAGCTGCGATGGGCGGCGAGGGATTCCTTGCTGCCCATTTTGAGCCGAATGCAGTCAGAAAGGCCGGTGTATTATGGCAAAGAGGGAAGGTCGGAAGGAATTTACCCGGGTACGGGCAGATTCAGGACACCACCGCAGAATATTGGCTGTGATGGCAATATTGGGGCTTGTTGCGTTTATCCCTGTGGCATTGCAGCTATATCAGCTGATGATAACCGATTACGCATACTATGCAAATTTGGCCCTGCGGAATCAGACGCGCACTACCAATGTAACTGCCCACCGGGGCACGATCTACGACCGGAATATGAACATTCTGGCCTTTTCCGAGACGGTGGAAAATGTATACCTCGACCCCCACGAACTGAAACAGTCCAAAGCGGATTTGGATCTGGTGGCCAGAGAGCTGTCGGGGATTCTGGATGTAGATCAGGAGCGTATTTTAAAGCTGGGGAAAGATCTGACCAAGCGGTATCAACAGATCGCGGCAAATGTTGATGAATCCGTGGCATCCCAAGTCCGGGATTTTATCAATAGCCACGGAATCTCCGGTATCCATTTAGAGCCCAGCTCCAAGCGCACCTATCCCAACGGCACACTGGCAGCGCAGGTGATCGGATTTACCAATGCTTCTAACACCGGTTCTGAGGGAATTGAAGCGTCCTACAATGCCTTTTTGGAAGGAAAGGCAGGGCAGGTGATCACCACCAAGGGCAACAATGAAATGGATATGCCCTATTCCTACGAAAAATATGTGGAATCCATTCCCGGGTGCAGCGTGGTGCTGACCTTGGATACCACCGTGCAGGCCTGTCTTGAAAAGCAAATGCAGGCTGCGATTGCCCGCTACGACGTGCAAAATGGGGCGTTTGGCGTTGTGATGGAGGTCAAAACCGGAAAAATTCTGGCGATGGCCACTTTGGGGAGCTATGATCCCAATAATTACTTGGAAATTGCAGACGAGACTGCGTTGCAGGAAACGGAGGAACTGCGTCTGAACTATTTGGCCCTGCCGGAGGGCACAGAAGCCTATGAGAAAGCGAAATCGGAATATCAAACTGCTGTGACGGCCGCCCGGCTGAAACAATGGCGCAACCGGGTGCTGTCTGACGGATATGAACCCGGTTCCACATTCAAGGTGCTGACCATGGCGGCGGCATTGGACTGCGGTGCGATTGATTTGAATACATCCTTTCATTGCTCCGGCGCAGAGAAAATTCCCGGCCGTTCCCAGCTGCTGCATTGCTGGCGTTCTACCGGTCACGGAGCAGAAAAAACGCCCCAAGCCTTGCAGAATTCCTGCAACCTTGCCTTCGCCCACATCGCACTGAAACTGGGTGGGGAGCGATTTTACGATTACATTCGCAATTTCGGTGTCATGGAAAAAACGGGTGTTGATCTGGCAGGGGAGAGCAAGGGCGTATTTTTCTCCAAGGAGCTGATCGTGGACACAGATAAGTGGGGAACAGCTTCCCTCACATCCGGTTCCTTTGGGCAGACCTTTAAATTGACACCCTTGCAGCTGGTGCGTGCCATTTCCTCGGTCGTGAACGGTGGCAATCTCATGGAGCCTTACATCGTATCAGAGGTTCTGGACGCAAACGGACACACAGTACTGCAACAAGAGCCAACGGTGATCCGTCAGGTGATTCGGGAAGAGACATCCAAAACCATGTGCCGGCTTCTGGAATCGGTTGTAACCGAAGGAACGGCAAAAAATGCCTCTGTTGCCGGATTTT
>JAZORJ010000089.1:0-9182 GCA_045656525.1 Faecousia sp.
TCCGGCTCCTGATCATGGTAGGTCTGTCTGCCCGTAATGGACAGTAATACCTTCTTTTTCACTTTGCTGCCTCCATCGCAAGGTTCAGCAGCTGCTCAACCAGTTGGCCGGCAGGAATGCCGCTTGCTGCAAACAGCTTCGGGAACATGGAAATGGAAGTAAAACCGGGAATGGTATTGATCTCATTGAACACTACTTCATTTCCCTCATAGGTCACGAAGAAGTCCACACGGCTCAAACCCTGACAGCCAATGGCGGAATAGATCCGCACCGCGGCATCCCGCACCTGCTCTGCCACATCATCCGAAATTCTGGCCGGGATATAGGCCACGGATGTATCTGTGACATATTTTGCATCATAGTCGTAGAATTCCGCACCGGAATCGACCTCTCCGCAGATGGATGCCACCGGGCTCTCATTGCCCATCGCCGCCACTTCCACTTCTCTGCCGTGGATAAATTCCTCAACTAAAATCTTGCTGTCAAAGCTTCCTGCTTTCAGCAAGGCATTGCGCAGTCCGTCCCGATCCCCAGCCTTGGACACGCCAACGGAAGACCCGGTACCGGCCGGTTTGACAAATACCGGATAGGAAAACTTCTTTTCCACCTGATCCAGTGTCCAATCCAGACGGGAATCCACATCATTGCTGCGAACAAGCATCCATGCCGCCTGTCGCATACCCGCCTGATCCACCACCAGCTTGGTCAGTGTCTTATCCATGGCCACAGCAGATGCCGCCACATGGGGGCCTACATAGGGAATGCCTGCCATTTGCAGCAGGCCCTGCATGGCGCCGTCTTCGCCGTTTTCCCCATGGAGTACCGGGAATACCACATCGATCCATTCCCGCACCACACAGTCGCCCTCAAAGCTCAGCAGACCTTGTCCACGAACCGGAGAGATGGCTGCCCGACGGTTTTCGGGATAATCCTTCCACTGGCCGGTGGGAAGCAAGGAATAATCCGTTCCGGTATAAAGCACCCAATCACCATTCTTCGTGATACCAACGGGAAATACATTAAATTTTTCAGGATCCAAGCTGTTCAGCACAAATTCAGCAGAGCGCAGAGAAACCTCATGCTCCGGACTCATGCCGCCAAACAGTACGCAAACACTCAATTTTTTCAAAATGATCGCCTCATTTCCAATTTTACAGCAACGCCTCACCGGCTCGGTAGATATCACCGGCGCCCACAGTCAGAATTACATCCCCCGGCTGTGCCAGCTCCCGCAACTTTTCCGTAACCTCCGGCAAGGTAGCGCAGTAATACCCGCCATCCAGCCGATTCAGCAAATCCATAGAGGAAATGCCGATGGTATTACGCTCCCGGGCGGCATAAATTTCCGCCAAAATCACCACATCCGGTCGTTTTAACTGCTCAACAAAATCATCAAACAGCGCCTTGGTGCGAGTATAGGTATGGGGTTGGAATGCAAAGATAATCCGCTTATAACCCATAGTGCGTACCGCATCAATGGTAGCGGACAATTCACCGGGATGGTGGGCATAGTCATCATATACATCCGCACCGTTATAGGTTCCCTTGAATTCCAAGCGGCGGCCTGCGCCGTGGAATGTGCTGAGCCCCTTCGCCGCGATTTCCCCGGGAATCCCCATCTTCCACGCCACACCGGCAGCCGCGAGGGCATTGATGGCATTGTGGTGGCCGTGAACCGGCAGTTCAAAGTGGCAGTACTTTTCCCCGTCGCAAATCACATCAAAGCGACGCCAGTCGTTGGATACATCGGAGGCATGAATGCGGTTGTCCTTGCCAAAGCCAAAGGTAATTACATCCATTCCCTGCAAGGTCTGCATGGTATTCTCATCATCGCCGTTGGCTAAAACGCCCCCAGTGGACAAGCCGGCAAATTCCCGGAAGGATTTTTCCACATCCGCCAGATCTTTAAAATAATCCAAATGATCCGCCTCTATATTCAGAATCACCGCCAGCGTGGGGAAGAAATTCAGAAAAGAATCGCAGTATTCACAGCTTTCCAGCAGAATTGTATCGCCCTGACCCACTCTGTGGCCGGCATGCAGAAGCGGCAAATAACCGCCAATCATCACCGTGGGATCCATCTGAGCTTCCATCAGAATATGCGCAACCATAGAAGTGGTGGTGGTTTTACCATGGGTGCCGGAAATGCAAATAGCATTTTTATAGGCTCTCATAATGATACCCCATGCTTGGGCCCGTTCAAACACAGGAATTCCCCGTGCCCGAGCACCTGCAATTTCAGGATTGTCATTATGTACCGCAGCGGTACGGATGATGCAGTCCGCATCCCCAATATTCTCCGCCCGATGGCCAATCTCCACACGGATGCCCTTGGCAATCAGTTCATCGGTAGAAACAGAGGAATTCATATCCGAGCCGGAGACAACCAGCCCCATCCCCTGCAAAACCAGACCCAACGGGCGCATGGAAACACCGCCGATACCGATCAGGTGTACCTTTTTCCCGGGCTGAATATATTCTTGAAGTTCTAAGGTGTTATGTTCCATAATAACCGCAACTCCACTTTCAAATTCAATATCTTATGTATTATATAACATTTTGCGCAAATTTACAACCATTAATATAAAGCATAGGTGCTATTGCTTTTTTCATTTTTCTGTCCTATAATAGCCTTATCCAAAAAAGAAAGGATGATTTGTATGTTATGCAAAAAATGCGGTGCCGAGTTGCCTGATGATGTCCAGTCCTGCGAGCATTGCGGAACAGCCGTCGTCGAGCCCGTGCAAGCTTCGGAAATGCCTGAAAGCGTTTCCGCTCCCGTTGCAACAGCGGAATGTCCCCCAAAGAAAAATAAGAAAGGCCTTATCATTGGCATTGCCGTTGCTCTCGTGGTTGCATTGGCTGCTGCGGCAATTTGGCTGATCCCCTCCCTTTTCCCCACCGAGGATCCTGCTGATGTGCTGGGTTCCCAGTCGTCCTCCGTATCCTCCGCTCCGTCTTCCTCCGTCACAAGCAAGCCGGACGAACCGGAAAAGGTGGAGCTTGTGCTTACCTCTGCCAAGCTGACCTATGAAATGACCGATGCAGATGTGGAAAAATTCTACGAGCTTCTGGAAGATTGTAAGGAAGCCGCTCTGTCCGGCAAGGATGCAGATACTGTTATGGAAATTTCCGACGCCTTGGATGAACAGTATGGCTATCTGGACTCTCAGCTTTCCATCGCCTCCGTTTTGTATTACTGCGACCTGAACGATGAGGAAGCCAGTCAGCTTTATCTGGACTGCACCGATCAGGTATCCGAAGCTAACAATGATTACCTGGAAATGGCCAAGGAGCTCTACGAAGCCTCCTTCCCTGCCAAAGAGCGTTTCTTCGAGGAATGGTCCGATTTGGATCTGGCCCTGCTGCAAAATTACACCTCCGAGGTTATGGAGCTGCGTCAGCGTAACTCCGAGATCACCGTCGCCTATCAGGATTTGCAGGATGACGCCGATATGTACACCAAGATGGTACCCCTGTACATCGAGATGGTGCAAAACAACAATCGTATCGCCCGGATTTTCGGCTATGATGATTACTACGACTACGCCTACGAACTGCAATATTCTCGGGACTACGACAGCGATGAGATCAGCATCATGCGTGAGCTGGCGGCGGAATACCTCCCTGATGCCCTCACCGACGCTAAGAAGAGCTTTAACGAAAGCCAATCCGCCCTGAACTCTGCCCAGCAAATGAAGCTGTCCGCATTTTTGTATAATTCCTTTACCGATACCTATATCGACGAAATTGAAGGCTACCTCTCTACGCTTCCCAAGCAGGCGCAGGAAGATATGCTGAAAATGTTCAACGGAGATATCGTTATGATGAAGTCCGTCCCCAGTGCTATGGAAGGCGCCTTCACCACGGCCATCACCGACGACCGTCTGATCTGCTTCTTCGGTCCCGGTTACATGAGTCCTATGACTGCCATCCATGAAGTAGGTCACTACTACGGCGGACAACACACATATCTCAACGATCTGCCTCTGGATCTGGCTGAGACCCAGTCCCAGGGTAACGAATGGCTGTTTATGCGCTATTTGGATAACGTTATGAACGATAAACTCCACGACGCCGCTGTGGATTACAAGCTGTATTCCGATCTGATAACCATCCTGATCTGCGTGATCATTGACGATTTCGAGGAGCAGGTTTACAACCACCCGGATATCGACAGCCTGACCGGCTACGATCTGGATACCATTATGATGCAGGTCTGTGAAAAATACGGTGGCATTTCCTTTATCAACGATAACGCCACCGACATACAGAACTACTGGCGCATGGTAGTTGTGGAGCAGCCCGTGTACTACATCAGTTATGCCGTCTCCGCCATTGCTTCCATTGATCTGTTTACCATTGCAGAAGAAGACTACGAGCAGGCCATCGAAATCTACTGCAACCTGATTGAAGAAGTCACTCTGGAAGACGGATTTTTGGGCAATATTCAAAATGCAGGTTTGGACGGTCCCTTCGACGAAGATGTCTATATTAAATTACAGGAACTGTGTAACTCGTAATTTCTCCCTATGACAAAAAACTCTGACTGTTTTCGCAAATTCTTTTAAAAAAGACTTGACAAAACATTCCTGCTGGGTTATAATCTGTCTTGCGTTTGGACGATTAGCTCAGCTGGCTAGAGCATCCGCTTGACGTGCGGAAGGTCATAGGTTCGAGTCCTATATCGTCCACCAAAGACACCCCGTTTTCCTTAACCGGAAGACGGGGTTTTTTTATACATAAAAAGCTGAAAGAATATGCAGAGGTTGCCAAAAAACACCCCCGGGTGCGGACTTGATCCGCCCCGGGGCGTTTTGCGTTTTAGGGTTACTTCTGCCCTAAGGCATTGAGAAGTTGTGCCACCGTTTTTTCGAGTTGTGCTATTCGATCGTCTGTATTGTCCGTAGTGCTTTCAGACTGGCTACCATCCTTATTATCCGCACGGCCTGTCAGATAGTCCATTGATACACCAAAGTAGTCAGCTAACCTCACTAGGTAGACAATAGGAATGTCGCTTTTGCAGTTCTCATAGCCACGATATGTCAGATGGTTCATAGACAATTCCAAAGCTAGGGCTTGCTGGGTGATCTTCTTCTCCAATCGACACTCTTTAAGGCGTTGTGCGATGATCTCACGCATTTTAGCTCGACCAGCATTCAGTTCCTTGCCTACTTTGATACCGTATCTCACGGCTTCTTCAAAAGTACCAGGAGCTTCTTGTATACTTTTTTGTTCCATAATTTACCCCTTTTACATAGTTTTGATATCATTTTACATCATGATACTTCAAAAAGCAAGAACTACTTCGTAGATAGTAGAAAATGATTTGTGCAAATAGCCATATTGACTATTATTAGAGCAGATGTTACTATCTTTGATAGCAGATAATACTACGCTTCATCTCTGATATTCAGAATGCGAGAGCGAAGCGGATCGCATGGAAGCCGGAGATGGGCACTCCCGACAGCACACCCATGTTGTCCCGGCGGTCTTGCCCGAGTAATTGGATGCAGAGCACCCGAGCTCACGCTCCGATGCCCTCCCGGCTTTCAATGCGGGCTCTATGCTGCCGATATCCTCCCCGGCCTCGTGCGCATCCTGTCCACCATGCGCCCCGCGCCCAGGCATCGACTACCGCCCCGCTTCCCTGCGAAAGCACGGAGCAACTCCCATACTTGACAATAGGTCATATTTTACTCATCCCCCCGGAAAGGAGGATTTTCCCGTGCCTGACTTCCGTATTGCTGAGCACGATCTATTTGAATACAATAAAGGCTTCCTATACCGCTACAATGAGCATGTTTCCAAGCTGACAGTATGTGCGAGAGTACGCAAACCCGGCTATGAGCTTGCAGATGGCTGTAAGGATTTCACCCGGAAAGGCGAAGCTGGTAACGAGGAAAAGCTTCCGGAGAATATACGCCGGGCAAAGAGTAAGGTTTTCGAGCTTGCCTTGTGTAACTCTTTCGACTACTTCTGCACCCTCACCTTTTCCAAGGAGCTTGTACAAGATCGCTACGATCTGGACGGGTGTATGAAAACCTTTTGTAAGTGGCTGAACAATTACAACAATCGCCGTGCTTCTGCTTCCGTTCGCTATCTTCTGATCCCCGAGCCACACCAAGATGGGGCATGGCATTTGCACGGCCTTGTTTCCGGTATTCCGGAAGCTGATCTCCGGCAATTTCAGCTCACGGATCACATACCCGATCACATCCGCAACGAGCTTGCCAAAGGTCACCCTGTTTTCCAATGGACTGCGTACGATAAGAAATTCGGTTTCTGTACTCTTTCGCCCGTCCGATCCACGGATGCAGTCAGCAAATACATCACCAAATATGTTACTAAGGAGCTCGGGCATTCCATCAAAGAGCTGAATGCACACTTGTACTATCGCTCACATGGCCTCAAAGAAAAGGAGCTTCTTTACTCCGCTCCCGACTGCATACTCCCCGATCCGGACTATTCCGGAACATATTCCAAAATCAAGAACGCAACCGCTCCGGAGCAGTTGCTACACTATTTCACCCTAGAAGCACAGGAGGTAGACTATGACGCTTCGTGAATGGATTCCTCAATGGCTGAGTACATACAAGCTCGGCACAATCAAAGAACGATCATTTCATCAGCTGGAATTGCTCACCCGGCATATACCGGAAGAACTCATGGATATGGAGCTGGGCAACATCAGGCCTATGCACTTGCAGGACTTTGTGAACAAATTCTCCCTTAAAGCCTCCAAGTCATATATGGACAAAATGCGTGTTATGCTTCATAGCCTGTTCGATACTGCCGTAGAGAACGAGCTGACGACCCGTAACCCGTCAACAAACCTCCGTATACCTCAGGTGATAGAAAAGCCACGAGAGAGCTTCACAGAGGCCGAGATGCGAAAAATCGTCAACTTCGCATTGGATTACCCCTACCGCAGAATTGCCGTCGCTGTGGTCGTCCTGCTGTTCACCGGACTACGACGTGGAGAGCTCCTTGGTCTTAAATGGGATGATCTCAGCGATAACACCTTATCTATCCGGAGAGGTGTTTATCAGGAACGGGGCAAGGCTATCGTGGAGGACTTCAAACTCAAAACTTCTAAGAGCATACGGCCTGTCCCCCTGATCCCCGAGGTGTCTCATCTGATACATTCACTCCCCCGTTATGGAGAGTACATTTTCGGCACTAACTCCGGCAAGCTGTGGCATCCCCGGAATTTCTCACGGGACTATGGATGTTTCTTCAAGGCATTGCGAAACGAGTATCCGGAAGTCCGCATGTTGACACCCCATTGTTGCCGTCATTCCTTTGCTACCTTGACCCTTGCCTCCTGTGATAATGTTCGCACAGTGCAACAGCTCCTAGGTCATTCCAACATCAACACAACCGCCCGGTACACGCACCCCGATATGAATACTATGCAAAAGGCGGTTTCCGGAATGAGAGATGGCTTGTTTCCGTCAACCGTGGACAAAACTCGCAAAACTTGATGACTTCGCTTGACGTGCGGAAGGTCATAGGTTCGAGTCCTATATCGTCCACCAAAAAGAAAACCACACCATCCGGTGTGGTTTTTCTTTTTACTTGGCATAGGGCTCGAACCAATTTAAATGCAACAGTCCGGTGGACTGTTGCCGGCGACGGCTTGACGGAGCCGAACCTTTATTTTCTTTCGCAAGCGAAAGAAAATGCAACTCGAGTCCTATATCGTCCGCTAAATACACCCCCTGTGTAGTCACGATCCTACACAGGGGGTGTTTATGTATTGTGCTTTTACCGTTTGAAGATCTAACTTATTCTCCGTAATTCGTCTGGGTTAAGAGCAAGTTCAAAAGGGTGGAGAATTGCTTCAAATGATCCAGCGGACGTCCGGGGAAATATGTCTCAATGTATTCCAGATAGTCGTTAGATGTGTTCATCAGCATGCCGACGAGGTAGGTTTCTCCATAACCGTCATACTCAGCGTAGGGGCCGGGAATATCCCAGTTAGTTGCTTCAAAATAGAGGTAGTTAATCCCTGCATTCTTGAAGGGCGCATGGTCCGACCAATCGCCTGTGGTGGGAGCAGCATAATCGGGAGAATCATATCCGGGAGCAGGAGCATCCCAGGCCCAAGGATTAGATTTGAAAGAAAGGCCGGCCGCCTCGGCAATTTCCATTGCATTATCGTATGCTTCTGTTCCGGTCACGGTTTTTGTGTCGTCGTTCTGAACACCGCCGTAGAGATAGCAGTAGTCACCACACACCAGGGAATCCATGTTAATCATATAAAGCGTATTTGCTTTTTCTTCCTCGGTCATAGCGTTAACATAGGCATTGGAACCGTACATGCCGTATTCTTCAGCAGTGAAGAATACAAATTTGATTGTGTATTCTGTTTCTACGCCAAACAAATGCTGGGCCGTAGTAACTGCCAAAGCTATGCTAGATCCGTTGTCACCGCTTCCATTGCCGTCATAATGTGCACCAACGATAATTGTCTTATCGCTCTTGCCTTCTTTGGTCACAACAATGTTGGGTGTGTACAGTTTCAGCTGTACGTACTCACCGGTATCTCCCTCAGCAAGGACATATTTTCTGCCTTGCTTGTGGTAGGTTTCGGTGCTAACTTCGATTTTATCCACTGCAGGGTACATTTCCTTATAAGCCTTTTGAGATTCCTGTTTTGCCGCATACTGTGTCATAAAGGTGTCCTGTTTTACAATTTCAACATCTTCTTTGTAGCCAGCTTCCATCAGGCTGAAGATGATCCACTTTTGAGCAAGTTTGAACTTGTCACCCTTCAGGCAGTCACGGTTTTTCAACACCTTGTCAATGTAAACCAGCTTCTCATATGCTTCGTCTGCATAATCGCTATCCAGAAGGCCTTGCTCCTCCGTCGGGAAAAGTGCTTCTGTTAAATCTTCAATTTGCTCAGCGGAAGAAAGTTTTCCAATAAGCGTTTTGAGTTCTGCAATTTCAGCGGAAGTGGCAGAAGACGGGAGCTGATTGATCATCGCTTTGAGTTCTGCGATTTCAGCGGAAGTGGCAGAAGACGAGAGCTGATTGATCATCGCTTTGAGTTCTGCGATATCTGCAGAAGGATCAGCAGACGGGAGCTGGTCGATCATATCCTTAAGTTCTGCAATTTGGGTTTCAATACTAAGACTTTCAAGTTTCGCCTCAATGGCGGCAATCTGATCAGC